>CAMDPX010000001.1 GCA_945905295.1 Planctomyces sp. SH-PL62
GCATCTGCACCGCCTCTTGCTTGAACTCCTCCGTAAACCGACGACGAATTCGACGTGACTTCAACTTCTTCTTCACAGACATCGGACAGCCTCCTTTTGGCTGCCGAAAATAGTGACTCACACTGTCCGTGAAACACCGAGCACCTCAATCGACGCGATGCGGAAGAGCGCGTTCTTCGGCATCGGCTGTTTGGTCTCGATGATTTGCAGTCCCACCGCTTCGATCGAGGCCGTGCCATCCTTCGAGCCGACGGCCGTGACCGCCCCGGCGATGATTTTCTGATCGACGAACGACTGCATCCGCTCACGAATTTTGCCGAGCTTGGCGGCATCGAACTCGGCGGACGGCAGTGGAGTCACCAGTAACGCCGCGACGCAGGTCAGCAGAATTCGTTTCAGCGCACATCGCATGAGTTGGTCCTTAGGAAATTCAGAAAACGGTATAACGGTGATCGGCTTCCGGCCGTAGCCTGACTCTCCGAGTTGGGCGTTGTTCCGGTGACATCCCGACTCGGAGAGGCTGTGAAAGAATTGGTAGCTGAACTCGCCAGAGTTCAGTTTTCTAGGCGAATTCTGAAGTCTGGCGACTTCAGCTACCAAAAAGTTCACAGCCTCGGAGAGTCAGGCTACGAACTTCCCGGACAGCCTCGCAGGCCGATGGCGGTGGCGGTGGCATACTCGCGGCAATGAGACATCGTGACGAGGATTTCGTCGATCCCGAGTTGCTTGGCGAGCTGGGCGGTTGAGCCGTGCAGCACAATGCGCGGGCGGCCGGATTCCTCGGTAACGACTTCGATTTCTTGGAAGTGCGTCCCTTGGATGAAGCCGGTCCCCAGCGCTTTCATCACCGCTTCTTTGGCGGCCCAGCGACCGGCGAATGGTTCGGCCGAGAATTTACGCTGGCGGCAATAGCCGATCTCACCGGGTGTGAAGATGCGGTTCACGAACGAATCTCCATGCCGTTCGATCATTTTGCTAATCCGCTCGACTTCAACGATGTCCGTGCCCAGTCCCGCGATCACGACGCTTTTCCTCCGCCTTCACCTGGTTTGTGAGCGGCACGGCGCTAGCCGCCGGTCTGGGGACGCTCGAAACCGGCGGCTAGCCCCGTGCCGCTCACAAAAGTCACTGCCATTGGACGTCAGCTCCCGGTGCATTCGCCGCAAGACCGGGGGGCTGACGCCGCCCCGCTCGCCTTAGTGCCCGCGAGAGGTATATCGTGTGTCGCGAACACCCGCCAACCTTCCCCCGGAGACCGATCATGCCTGCCGATCCCATTCAAACGCATGTCGTGAAGTCGTTCGTCAACGAAGCCTCGCTGGTCTCGTGCCGGTTCGATCCGAGCGGCCGATTCGTGTTTGTCGGCTTGCAGCATACGAAGGTCGTGCGCTGGGACTTGGCGAGCGGCGCGAAGACCGATTTCGAAGGGGGCCACGAATCGTGGGTGCGCGCGATCGCGTTCGCGAACAAAGGCGAAACAGTGCTGACCGGCGGACATGACGGCCGACTCGTCTGGTGGCCCGCCGCGGCCGAGAAGCCGGCACCGATTCGCACGGTCGAGGCTCACGCCGGTTGGATTCGAGCGATCGACATCAGCCCGGACGGACAATTCGTCGCGTCGTGCGGCAACGATCTCAAGGTCAAGTTGTGGAAGATCGACGACGGCAGCCTGGTCCGCGAGATGACCGGCCACGAGCGGCACGTTTACAACGTCGCGTTTCATCCCGGTGGCAAAAATCTGATCTCCGGAGATCTGGTCGCGAACTTCATCGACTGGGAAGTCGAGACCGGCAAAGCATTGCGATCGTTCAAAGTCCCAACGATCCACAAGTACGACCCCGGGTTCATGGCCGATTACGGCGGGCCGTACTCGATGCAGTTCGCGAAAGACGGCAAACAGTTCGTGGCTGGCGGCATCACGAACGTCTCGAACGCCTTCGCTGGCATCGGTAATCCCGCCTTCTGCATGATCAACTGGGAAAGCGGAAAAGAGACCATCGCGCATCTCACGAAAGCCAACTTGCAGGGCAAAGCGTTTGGTGCCGTCCTACATCCTGAAAACTTCTTGATCGGCTCTGTCGGAGGCGGAGCGGGCGGGCACCTCTTCTTTTGGAAGCCCGGCGAGAAGAATGAATTTCATACGCTCAATCTGGGCAACGCGGTGCGCGACCTCGCGATGCACCCGGACGGCATCCAATTGGCAACCGCGCATCACGACAAGCAACTGCGACTGCTGGCGATGAAACCGAAGGGGTGAGCGAAGGGGTCGGGAGTCTTTTTCAGGTCGGACAAATGGCCGATGGATATCGAATCGCGAGACGTTGCGAAGAGCCTATTGCCGACCTGAAAAAGACTCCCGACCCCGTTGTGTTGCCATCACGCAAAGAACTTGCCGAAGTTCGCTTTGACCGCGTTCAGACCGGCCTGCACGATGCGCGAATCATTCGTCACCGACAACATCCGGCAGCCCTTCGAGTACAGCATCTCGCAATGCTCGGCGTTGGGCGTGACGGCTCCCCAAGGCTTGTTGTGCTTGCGGCAGGCGGCGGCGATTTTGTCGATCGCTTCCTGACATTTCGGGTGCATGAAGTCGCCGGTGACGCCGAGTGCCTGACTCAAATCGGAAGGGCCGACGAACAGCAGATCGACGCCGTCGATCGCCGCGATTTCCTCCACGCAGTCCACGGCCGACAGCGTTTCAATCTGAATCGCGAGCCAGTTCTTTTCATTGGCTTCCACCACGAACTTGGCGAGCGGCGTCAGCGTGTAGCGTCCATCGAAGCCGCTGACGTTCAGACCGCGATTGCCGCGCGGAGCGAACTTCGTCCAACGGACAATTTGCTCGGCCTGCTCGGCGGAATAAACCATTGCAGCCATGACGCCGCCGGCTCCAGCCTCCAGGCATTTTGTGAAGATCGCGTAATCGGTCGGCGCGATGCGGACAAAGCAGTCGAGGTTCTGGCTGCGTGCCGCCGTGCAGGCGATCTCCAGATTCTCCATCGAGAACCCGACGTGCTCGTGGTCGAGCCACAGTCCATCGAATCCGCCGTTGAAGCCGATCATGTTGATCACGTTGTGGTGCAGCACTCGTCCCATCGCGGCGTATCGAACCGTTTCACCGCGAGCCAGTTTTTCTTTCGTGCGTTGCATGAGATGCCTTTCCTAGGTCGCATACCAATCGAAGAGTTTAGTGACAGACAGTTTGAGCTTCGGAAATTTCAACGGGCGGACTGTGTGGCCTCGGTCGAAGACTTCATGCGACTGATACTCGCCTTCTTGTGGATCGCGGAAGACCTCGATGCACTCGTCTCGCAGGTTGACGACCCAGTAATCGGCGATGCCTGACGCGGCGTAGAGCTTGGCTTTCGTGCCACGATCGTAGTTGAGGGAACTATCGGAGACTTCGACGACCAAAAAGAGATCCGCGCCTTCAGGCCGTGCTTTCAAGTAGGAGCGGCGGCGGACCCAGGCCACGTCCGGCAGCGGAACGCTGTCGAGTTCCGGTAATCCAACCGTGCTTTGCACGCGCACGCGAACCGAAGTTCGGTCCACTTGCTCGTGGCTCCATTCGGATAAGGCATCAACCGCTTCTTCGTGACGAGGACCGGGGGGACTCATTTGACGCATTTCTCCTCGAATGAGTTCAACACGGCGGTTGCGCAGTTGCTCAAAGAAACCCTTCTTCGTGAGCCGGTCGTATTCGGCAATCGTGATTTGCAGTGCGGTGCTCATGGCGAACTCCAGGCAGGTCGAGGCGAAAGTCCTGCTTCGTTTTAACGCGACTTCACGTCGTAGCACGACAGCATTTCCTGATCTCGCAGAAATAGCTTTCCGTTACAGACAACCGGATGCGTCCAGACCAGGCCCTTTGAATTGCGGCGTGTCGGTTTTTGCGCGGGATTGAAACGACCGTGCTCTTTCCAACCCGCTGGCGATGCTTCCGCGAGGACGACCGTGCCGCTTTTTTCATCAACGCAGTAAAGCATCCCATCGGCGCAGGTGACGCAGCCTTTTCCCAAAGCGTCTTTTTCAGTCCAGACGACTTCACCGGTTTTGAATTCCATGCAGATCCAGCCGACTTTGTCCGAGTGCCCGTAAAGATGATCGCCGAACAAGACGACTCCGCCGTGATGGTTCTTCATCTTCTGATTGAAATAGACATCTTCGACTTGGTTGTCCTCACCGAACACGTTCACCAGCTTGCAGCCGACGCCGTATCCGGACGTGATGAAGACATGTCCGTCGCGATAGATGGGTGTCGGGATCACCGCCGTCTTTCCGGGCCAATCGGATTTCCACAGCAGCTTGCCGTCACTCGCGGAGATCCCGGCGACTTTGCTTTGAAACAATTGGAGATACTGCCGCTGTCCATTCAATTCGACCGGCACCACGGACGAGTAGCCTGCTCGATCGGTCAACTTGGTCGATCGCCAGACGATTTCGCCGTCCGCCTTGTTGAACGCGACGACCGCACCGTCTTCGCCGCCGGGAGTGCAAATCACTCGCTCGCCATCGACCAGGACCGATTCACAGAAGCCCCATCCTGGCTTCTTGCCTCCGAGTGATGTCATGGACTTCTGCCAACGCACTTTGCCGTCTTCAATCGCCGCGCAGATGACCGTCCCCTGTCCGCCCATCGCGCAGACCGCGTCGCCGGCGATCGTCGGAGTTCCGCGCGGGCCATCTCCTTTGCCGTCGTTCAACTGTGTTCCGACTTGCGCCGCCCACAGCTCCTTGCCGTCGTTCGCATCCAGGCAGATCAGGAACTCGGTGTTGTCGCGCGCCCCGATGGTGAGGAGCTTGCCGCCAGCGATCGCGAAGCTGGAATAGCCCAACCCGACATCGCTGTTGCTCCAAACTTGTTTCGGGCCGTCTTCCGGCCAGTCTTTCAGCAGGCCGGTCTCCTTCGACACATCGTCGCGATCCGGTCCGCGCCAATTCGGCC
Source organism: Planctomyces sp. SH-PL62 (assembly GCA_945905295.1). GTDB lineage: Bacteria > Planctomycetota > Planctomycetia > Planctomycetales > Planctomycetaceae > SXKJ01. Next base: position 4,946 of record CAMDPX010000001.1, read on the forward strand.
AATCGCCAGCCTGAAGAGCCGTCGTGATCAGACTCAGTCCGCACAAAGTAAGTCGCAGCGCGAGTCGCATGATTTAACTCCTGATCGTGGGGCAGGTTTTCAATCTGCCCGTCCAAGATGATAAGGGGCTCTAGCCAGTCAAAAGCCGTTCTTGAGTCGGACGCCGGGCAGGTTGAAAACCTGCCCCACGACGTTAGCCGCCAATGCAATACAGGTGCGTGTCGGTGCGGATCAGAATTTTGCCATCCGTGAAAACCGGAGTCGCGACGGTCTGCGTGCCGTCCAGTTCATTCGCGGCGAGCACTTTGAATTCCGGGCCGGCAGAGAGCACGAAGGTCACTCCGTCCTCGCGAGTCGCATACAGCTTGCCGTCCACCACGATGGGGGACGAACTGAACCCGAGACGACCTTGCTCGGTTTGACCAGACCAGATTTCGCGACCCGTCTTGATGTCCAAGCAGGTCACGAGGCCCCGCATTTTGCCGGAGTCGGTCAGGACGTAGACCTTGCCATCCACCGCCGCTGGAGTCGCCACATCGGTCCCATTTCCCTTCTTGACCCAAGCCACATGCGACTTCGTCACGTCGCCGCGACCCCCCAACTTGATCGCCGTGATTTCCTGCCCGCGCTGGTACGGAGCGATCACGATGCCGTCAGACACCACGGCTGAAGCAATCGAACGCAGCCGCTTCTGCGAGGTCGGATCGGGATTCAATCCGCCGACACGCCAGACTTCTTGACCGTTGGCCGCGTCGTGAGCGGTCACATGATCGGCTCCCAGCACGACCAGGGTCTCATGCCCATTTTCATTCAACACCACGGGGGTCGAATAACTGTGAGCCGATTCCTCGGGCGCATCCACGTTGCGGTCTTGTTTCCAAGCGACATGGCCCGATGCCTTATCGAGCGCGACGAGATACGACGGCCCGGACTGCATCACCGCCACCACGCAATGCTGCTTGGTCAGCACGGGAGACGTTCCCAAGTCCCACCACAGCGTGTCCTCGCCATACTTGTCTTGCAGGTTCGTCTCCCACACGAGCTTGCCCGCGAAATCGACGCACATCAGATCGCCACTCTTGAAGTAGGCGAAGACGTGCTGGCCATCGGTGACGCACGAGGGATTGCTGCCCGAAGCTTTTTTGTTTTTTCCGCCGCGATCTTTGCCAATCGGGACTCGCCACAGTTCCTTGCCGTTGCGATTGAACGCGAGCAATGCGTTCTTCCCGTCCGCGGCACTCGTCAGAAAGATGTGGTCGCCCCACACCACCGGAGTCGACGATCCTCGGCCGGGCAGCTCGACTTTCCACGCAACATTTTTGGTCGCGCTCCATTCGGTCGGATACCCCTTGCCGGACGCGACGCCGTTGTAATCCGGCCCGCGCCAGTTCGGCCAATTGCTGGCGAGCAGCGGCGAAGTGAGAGCGGCGATCAAACACAACGAGGCAACCAATCGCATGGCGGGACTCCTTCGGGGAGATGGTCGGTGGGCGTCTACGCAGAGGCGATCAGCATAAGCCCCGGCCCACGAAATTGTGAGCGAACTGCTGGGTTGACTAGAGTCCTCGGTCTTTGTGGCCGGGCCACTCCGAGGCTGTGAACTTTTTGGTAGCTGAAGTCGCCAGACTTCAGAATTCGCCGAGAAAACTGAACTCTGGCGAGTTCAGCTACCAATTCTTTCACAGCCTCTCCGTGACTCGGCCACATGGCGGCTTCGCCGTACTAGGATGTTGCCCCGCACCCTTCCGTCTTCCAGGTTCTCAGGAGACCTCGCCATGCTGACTCGCCGTCTCGGTCGCTCCTCCTTTTACACGCTGTTGTCCTTTTTCTCGGTGACCGCGCTCGTGGCCGCTGCCGATCAACCGCAGTACGAGCATGGGGACATCTCGATTGCCAAGGCGGCAGCGGACGAGCCGCGGCTCGGCAAGCTGTCGGTGCCGCTTGCGGTCGATTACCTCGAAAAGGGAACGGTCGCTTGGAACGGTCGGCGAAAGTGCATCACCTGCCACACCAACGGCACGTACATGATCGTTCGGCCGGCACTGACCGCGAAGCTCGGCAAGCCCAGCGACGCGACTCACACGTTTTTTCTGGAAACATTGAAGGCGTCTGTCGCCGAAGATCGCGCGAAGCTCAAACAATCGACGCGGCCGGCGCAAGTCATTTACCTCGCGGCCGGCTTGGCCGAGTGGGATGCTCACGTCACCAAGCAACTCTCTCCGGAAACCGAGCAAGCGCTGTCGCTGATGTTCGAGATTCAACTCGACACCGGCACTTGGGGTTCGCTCGATTGCTGGCCGCCGTATGAATCAGACGCCTTTCACGAGGCGACCGTGGCCGCAATGGCCGCGGCGACCGCTCCGGGTTGGTTGAAAAAAATCGCGGACGCAAAGGACGAGAAGTTGCTCGGCGCGGTCGAGAAACTGAAGTCGTACTTGCGAACCGAGCCGCCACCACACAATTACGGTCGCACGTTGTTGCTGTGGTCCAACAGCCGAATGCCGGGCTTGGTGGACGATGCTCGCAAGCAAGAGTTGGTTGCGATGCTTCTGCAACAGCAGCAAGAGGACGGAGGCTGGTCGATCCGCACGTCCGGGACTCCGGAAGCCTGGGGCAAAGGGAATCGCGCCAAGAAACTGAAAGAGGAGCCGGAATTCGGCGCTCCGCCGAGCGACGGACACATGACCGGCTTAGCGATCGTCGTTCTGCGAGAGGCGGGTGTCTCCGCCAGTGACGCGCGCCTCCAGAAGGGAGTCGAGTGGCTGAAGTCGAATCAACGCGCGTCCGGGCGCTGGTGGACTCGGTCGCTGAATACCGACGCTTGGCATTTCATTACGTACAGCGGCACGGCGTTTCCGCTGCTGGCGTTGCAAATGTGCGACGCTTTGCCGGTGAATCCGCAATGAAAACATCAGGCCGGGGTCAGGCACCGCAGAATTCAGAATTGGCGGGATGAAGCGTCTGACTTCAACAGAGTCTTGATCCGCCAATTCTGAATTCTGCGGTGCCTGACCCCTCGCTTGGCTGTTCTGTCGATTTCCTGGCCAGCTTCTCCGTTTACACGTTTTTCGGAAACGGTTATATGTGCCCGCGTTTTGAAGAAGCGGTCTGGGCGTTTTGTCAAAATCAGTGAACACACCTCTCGGCCAAGTGGCCGCGATGACGTGCGGACGAAATTTTAGAGTGGGTCAAAACAGCGATCAGCCTTCGGAGGGCTATTCCGTGTCTGTTGAAGAAAAAGTGATTGCCATTGTGAGCGAGCAACTCGGAGTTGCCGTTGCAGAGATCAAGCTCGAAAGTAAATTCGTCGACGACCTCAAAGCGGATTCGCTGGATGTCGTGGAACTCGTCATGGAGTTCGAGGACGAATTCGAGGTCACCATCCCCGACGACGACTACGACAAGATCAAGACCGTCGGCGACGCGGTGAAGTACATCACGGAAAAGAAGAACGCCGCATAAGCGACTCAATGGACGTCGGCCTCCTGGGGCTGACGGTCGCAGGCACGTGTCAGCCGTTCGGCTGCCCCATCTGAGCGAACACCGGTATGTCAGCCTGTCGAGGCAAGTCGCGTGAAGCGAGAACCCACACCACGGATGGTTGCGGTTCAGCCAGCAAGCAACGCTGATGTCCTGGCAACGGGAAGAGCACAAGGATGAGTCGTCGAGTAGTTGTTACTGGCTTGGGCGTCGTCACGTCCCTCGGCTTTGAGGTTCCCGATTTTTGGGACCGCCTCTGCGCGGGCAAAAGTGGCGTTGGTCTGATTGGCCGGTTTGATTGTTCGGACTTCAAAGTCCGCTTCGCCGGCGAAGTCAAAGAATTCGAACTGTCCGAGCACATCGCGATCGACTCGAAGGAAGTGAAGCGACAGGATCGCTTCGTGCAATTCGCGATGGGAGCCGCTGGAAAAGCGATCCGGCAATCGGGCATGGATTTCAGCAAAGGGGATCCGTTCCGATATGGCGTCTTGATCGGCAGCGGCATTGGCGGACTGCAAGAGATTGAGCAACAGCACAATCTCTTGTTCGACCGTGGTCCGACGCGAGTCTCGCCCTTCATGATTCCCAAGCTGATGGTGAACGCGGCGAGCGGAAACATCTCCTGTCATTGGACGCTCAAAGGCCCCAACAGCGCGGTCGCGACTGCGTGTGCTTCCGCGACGAATGCGATTGGCGACGCCTTTCGACTGATTCAACTCGATATGGCCGACACGATGGTCACGGGCGGCAGCGAAGCGGCCATCACACCGATGGGCTTGTCGGGCTTCTCGCGCATGGCGGCGCTCTCCACTCGCAACAACGAACCGGAACGAGCCAGTCGTCCCTGGGACAGAGACCGCGATGGATTCGTGATGGCGGAAGGTGCGGGCGTGCTCGTTCTGGAAGAGTACGAACATGCGAAAGCTCGCGGCGCGAACATTCTGGCGGAGATCCTGGGTTACGGTATGTCGGCTGACGGCGGTCACATGACTGCTCCCGATCCCGAAGGTCGTGGCGCCGCACGCGCGATGCAATGTGCGATCAAGGACTCCAAGATCAACGCCAGCGACATCGACTATGTGAACGCTCACGGCACCAGTACGCCGCTGGGTGACAAGGCCGAGACCTTCGCGATCAAGACCGTCTTCGGCGAGCACGTGCGCAAGATTGCCGTTTCAAGCATTAAAAGCCAAATGGGACATTTGCTGGGGGCCTCAGGCGGAGTAGAGATCGTTGCGTCGGTGCTCGCATTGCAGAATCAAGTCGCGCCACCCACGATCAACCTCGACAATCCGGACGAGGGATGTGATCTCGACTATGTCCCTCACGAGGCGCGACCGATGCCGATTCGCCGAGTTCTGAAAAACAGTTTCGGCTTCGGCGGCCACAATGCCTGTCTCGTGCTCGCACGAGCGACGTGAGCGTGTGAAGTGTTCCCGTCTTGCCTCGTTTTTTTCCATCGACCTAGAATTCGCCCGCCAATTGAACGGGCACAACCTGCATGGCTCGGCACGATCGAGCGGTTTGCCTGGCAAACCCTCGAATGGAAAGTGTCGCCGCCGTCCACAATTTCAGCCGAGCTTCACCGTCGGGCCGTTGGAAGGAGTCTACTTTGAGAATTATTCGCCAAATCGCGCTGGTCTTGTGTGGGTCGTTGGGGCTCATTGGTGGAGTGGCCGTCGCTCAACAGGCACCGCCTGCTCACGCGCCTCAGATCCATGCGGCGTTGAATTCGACCGACGAACTCATGGCCGATCTGAAGTTTCTGTGCGAGCTGGCAGGACCGCAGGGGGTCAAAGGTTGGAAGCTGCTGGAACCTTTTCTGGAAGAGACCTTCGCCGGCACGGACCCGAAGAGGCCGGTGGTGGTCGATGTCTTGTTCAACACAAATGGCTCGGACATTCGGGCTCACTTCCCGTTGTTGGTGGACCCGAAAAAGCCGCTCGGTCAGAAATTCTTGACGAACTTGGCGGGCATCGGAATTCCTAACAAGCGTTTGACCGCAGGCTTTTTCCAATTGGGTGGCGGCAATGAACCCATGAAAGGGGCGGCCTTCAATGGGTTTTTGCGAATCCTCAATCCTCCGATCACCTATGCCTCCATCGCCACGGACCGCCTCTTGCTTCCAGCGAATCTTCCCGATCCCACGAAAGGGGCCGTGATCGCGGCGTTGCTGGCCAAAAAGTACGACGTCGGTTTGATGGTGAAGAACGTCAAGCAAGCCGAAGCCGATCAGAAAGCTCGCCGCGCCGATTTTCAGAAGGCCAAAGAGAACCTTCTCGCGGGATTAAAAAAGAAGCCGGAAGACACCCCGGAAAGCTTCGCGGTGCAAAAGGCGTTGCTCGAACACAACCTTGGTGAGTTGGAACGCTTCATCGCCGAATCGGACGAGTTGACTCTGGGCTGGATCACAGACGCGCCGAAGAAGGAAGCCCGGCTGGATTTCGAACTCTCCACGATCCCCGGCAGTGCGCTGGACACCAGCGCCAAGTTGCTCGGTCAGACACCGGGAATGTTCGCCAGCGTGCCACGTTCTCCGGACGCGATCCTCAGCGGCCGCCTGCATTTCCCGCTGGATGAATTCCGGCAGTCCAGCTTGTTGGCCAGCCTGCCGCTGTATCGAGCCGCTGCTGACGCGGACATTGCCGCCTCGACCACCAAGTCGGCCGAGCAAAAGGAGGCGACGAAGCTCGCGTCCAAATTGTTTTTCGACATGGTCGATGCCGAAGTGAAAGCCGGCGTCATTGATGCCTTGATCGAGATGTCGCAGGCCAACGGCGAAAAGTCGAATCTGGTCTTCGGCATCAAGGCCAAAGACGGCCAGGCCCTCAAGGGAATTCTGGAACTGATTCCGAAAATGTATGCGGACTACAAAGTGCAACTCGACGTTGAGAAGGTCGGCGACTACGCGATTCACTCGATTCAAATTCCGGAGAACCACGAAGACTTCGAGATGATCTTCGGCAAGGGTGCTCCGGTGTTCGTGGCGACCGGTCCGAACGCTTGGTGGGTGGCGGTCGGTGCCAAGTCGTTGGATCAACTCAAACTCGCTCTGGCTGCGGCAGGACAGGGCAACGCCGCGCAAGCCAATAATTTCTTGACGTTGTTCGGTCGCGTCGGACCGTGGATCGAATACATCGACACCCGGCGGGCTCGGTTGGATGCGCTGCCGTCTGACGTCAAGCTGACCGAGGCGGACGTGAAAGACAGGAAGGATCGCGCGGCGCTTCGCAAAGTCGCTCTCGACACGTTCAAGTCGGGCAAGGGCACTTTTGAAACCAAGTTGGATGCGAACGCCGGTCGCGTCACCGGTTCGACACGCTTCGACGATGGCATCCTTCATTTCATCGGGTCGGCGATCTCCGATTTCAGCAACAAGACGCTGAAGTAACTGGCCGGTCGCCGTCCAGCCAGTGCAGAAATCGCGAGCGAATTGACGCGCGGCGGTCGTGCGTCACCGTTGTCTCGTGCAGTTCGATCGGCCCCCACAGCCGCCGGTCCACCGCCGTCCCCGGCACGCTGTTCGGCAAGAACACATGCCACGTGTCGCCGCGAGCGATCTCGTCGCGCAGCATCAGGCCGATCAGCCGCTCGCGAGCATGCGGAGCGCGCGGATCAGCCAGCAGCAAAGCGGTCTCGACGCGCGAACGGCAATGAAAGTTGTACGCAAACGCCGTCAGTCGCGAGTCGTGGAACAACACCGAGACATCCGCCGCACCAGCATCAACCGCGAGGGGGTGTGTCTCACGCAGACATTCAAACATCTTCTGGCTCAGCGGACCGTGCGGCGTACCGGCTTGCAAGCCGACAACGCGTTCCAGTTGGCTCAGGAAGCCCCAATCGCGGAGCGTGTCTCCGCAACGCGCACCATCCGGCCGGAAGCGGACGAACTTCTCGACCGACCTCAGGGACTGCTGCGAGTTTAGTTCGCGCCAGAATTGTCTCGCGGCGCTGTCACGATTCGCCCAGAACTGGCTGAACGTCGCAGGGAGTTCCAAGCCCAACAACTCGCGGCACGGCCGTTGAAAGACCGCGCGGCCCGAGGACTTGAAGACTTGCGGGACGCGATTGGGCTCGACGCCATCGGCCACCACTTCGGGAAGTTCCAGGATGTCCCACGAATCGTCTTTGTCGACAAGATGCCGCACAACCGCCGCCAAGGTGGTCGCGGGATGCGGACCCACCGGCCCCGGCAAGCTGCCCCACGGGGACTGCGGCAGGGAGAGCACTCGGAACGTCCCCAGCGCGCGACGCACCAACCGTTCGCGCAGTGGCATGATCCCAATCGGCCGCTGCCACGCGGACACGATCAGAAACCGCCACCGATCAGCCAACGGCTTCGCCCCGTCAAATTCAGAGTTGTTCGGACCTTGCCATTCGGCAATGACCTGTGGATCGAGCTGGGCATACCGATTTCGTTCGACACTCATCGCGGCCAGTGACGCTTCCAGGAATTCGGGCGTCTGCCGAAAGGAAGCACGCGGAGTACGCGACCACAGCGAATGCCACACATGCCGCAGTTGGCTGGGGCGAGTCACATCAGCGGCTTCGTGGACGGTCATCATGCGACACCAAATCTGAGCGAACAGCTCAAGGGTCACACGACGCAGGCAATCGGCGTGCCGGCTCCGGCAAGGTTCAAAGGGACGGTCGCGTGTTGCTTCGCGGAAACGCTGACGTGGTACTCCGGCAACATGTGGCCGAAAAACAACCGACACTCCGCCAAGCCGATTACAGCGCGTTCGCGCGCAGCACCATGACGTTCTCGACGCAGGCCGTCACGCGGCAGGAGGGATCGGGGAGCAATTCGCGGTCGATGTAAGTGATGATGCTCCGAGCGATGTTGGCCGGGACCAACACCTCAATGCGCACGCCGTCTTCTGTCGACAGGTCGCTCGAAGCGAGTTGCTTCCGGCCGGCTCCGGAAATGGTGGAGGTCGTGAAGCCAGTCGCGCCGAGTTCCATCAGCTTGCCCAACAATCGCATCTCCGAAGTGGAATTCGCGTAAATCGTGATCCGTCGCACGGGCACCAAGCCGCGTTTTCGCGCGGCCAGCGGATGCTGAGACAACGAGCGATGCCCGTCCAAGCCAATCACCTCGAAATGCTGACCGCGTTCCGTGAATTCTCGTTCAAACTCGTGCAGTTTCTCCACGACGGTGTGATCGACCAGCGGCGAGTTCGACAAATCAATGACAATTTGCTTGCTGGGGTCGTCACCAATTCGTTCGAGCAGCCTTTTGAGTGGAATCCAATTGGTGAAGACCGCCGTGCCATGCATGGTGATGAGTTCCGTGTTGTCTTCCTGTGATTCCACTTCGGCGTTGAGTGTGAAGAATTCTTCGGGTCTCACGCCGTTGAAGTAGTGAATCACCATTTTGACCAGAATGCCGGCCGCGACTCCGACCAGCAAATCGGTGGCCAGCGTCAGAATCACGGTGGCCACGAAGATCACGAGTTGCTCGCCACCAATGCGATAGGTGCTGACGAATTCCCGCGGCGAGGCCAGGCGCACGCCGGTGTAAACCAACATCGCCGCCAGAGCCGCGTTGGGAATCTCCCGAATCAGGAACGGCACCAGCGCCACGAACAGCAGCAGGAACACACCGTGAAAGAAGTTCGACAGCCGCGTCCGTGCTCCGTTGTTGATGTTGGCCGAGCTGCGCACGATCTCAGAGATCATCGGCAGCCCGCCGATCGCCGCCGAGGCGGTGTTCGCGATCCCGACCGCCAACAATTCGCGATTGAAATTCGTCTTGCGACGCCACGGGTCCAACAGGTCGATTGCCTTGGCCGACAGCAGAGACTCCAGCGATCCGACCAGAGCGAACATGATGACGTACTTGATACCGGTCCCGGTCAGCACGCCGCGAAAATCGGGACCTTCGATGGCCCCAAACAGGTTGCCCTTCAGATCGACCAATGCGGACGGGCCGACCTCATACACTTGCCCGAAGAAGTTGTATTTGTGCTGATGATCGAGATCGAAAAACAAACCCAGCGGTACGGCGACCGCCAGCACCGCCATCGGCGCGGGGATGCGGCGAAACAGCGGATGCTTGATGAGCGGCAGACCAAACAAGATCAGCAAACTCAAGACCCCGACGGCGGTCACTTCCGGATTGAGATTCGCGAGGCTGTGCGGCAACTCGGCCAGCAAGTGCAGCGGCTCTTTGGCCTCCGGCTTCACCCCCAACAGGATGTGCGCTTGCTTGGAAAAAATGATGATCCCGATCGCCGCCAACATGCCATGCACGACCGAGATTGGAAAGAACTCAACCAGCACGCCGGATCGAAACAACCCGAACCCGATTTGCAGCACGGCGGCGACAACGCACACGCCCAAGACCAGTTTGTAGGCTCCGAGAAACTGGTAGACCGCCGGATCTTCCGGCGTCAGATATCCCAGTTCCTTCGCGAGCGGACCGAACTCGGCGATGGCCCCGACCGCGATCGCAATCAACCCCGCTGCCGGCCCCTTAATCGTCAGTTCTGAGTTGCTGATCCACGGAGCCAAAAACCCGCCGATGATTGCCGCGAAGATTCCGGCGACCGGTGGAAAGTCGCTGGCCAGCGCGATGCCCAAGCACAGCGGCAGCGCGATCAAGAAGACCAGGAAACCCGTCACGACATCCTTGGTCCAAGACGTGGCGAAGCGGGGAAGTTCACGCGGAGAAATTCCGACGACTGGAGCGTGTCCGTTCGACATCAATGGGGTCTCGGAGCTGGAAAGGAGGCGAGCGACTACATGACGAGCACAAATCAGGCTCGGCTTTCGCCAGCTTGGCCGAAGAGGCTGTATCGGGACAACTCCGTCACGGCGATTGTTCGGTTACAAGTCCGTAAGCGATCTCGCTGCGCACGATCATTCCGCCGGCAGTTCCAGCGGCGTCCACGAGAGCATCGACTTCAGCGGCACATGATTCGTGACGTCCCCGCCGGTCGTCAGCCAGAAGCGGCGATCTTTCACGCCCGCGTCAATGTTGTTGAGCGGCGTTGCGTCGCCGGTGAAGCGGGCCTTCGTCAGCGCGACCCAATCGCCATTCACCGTCTTCACCCAGCCATTGCCAAAGGTCGCCCGCCGAGTCTGCTTCGCACTGCGACCATCGCGCCGAAAATCTTCGAGGAACGAATACAACCCGCGCAACGGCTCGCCGCCGGTCAGCGTGCGAAACGTGGCGAGATGCTTCCACTCCTTCGATTCGTCCAGCCACAGATACGCCGCGAACGAGGTCTTGGGCTTATCGACCGTCGCCCTCACGCAGAAGCGATACGTTTGCCCGATCTTCCATTTCAATTTGTAAAACGACTGCGCTCCGGTCCCCTCGTTCCCGAACCGACCGACACGCACGTCTTTGTCATGATGCAGGACTTCCACGCGCCGATCCGCCGGCACCGAATTCGGATCATTCTGCTCGCCCGGATCCCAGATCGAGAACAACACGACTTTGTCGTCCGGGCCGCTCAACTCTTGAATGCCGAAATAGCCGTGCTTGAACCCGCACGCCATGAAGTAACTGCCGGGCACCGACTCTTCGACGGTCACTTCGTTGTAGAAGACAGTCGCCTCCGGAGCCGGAAATCCAAGATGCACCGACCGCGCGGCGTTCGGTTCCTTCGGCTCGTCGGCCAGCAAGCCTGCCGCCATGTGCCAGCACAATCCAATTCCCATCACAACGCATTGGGGCATCGCTCGCATTCGTAACCTCGTACAGTCATTTGCTGGCAAGATTGAGGGCTCGGCCGAAAGCCGTGAGCCGGCAGCCGATGGCCGATGGCCGTTATCCCATTTTTGAAATTTGAGAGAACGGCTACTGGCCTTCAGCGATTTGCCTAATGGCAAAGCTATTGCCCAAGATGATCGGCCTCTACGATAACGCCCATGTCACCCGCCGCCGATGCTCCCAACGCCATTGAAGTTCGCGACCTCACGAAGGTCTATCGCGTGTTCCAAAAACGCGAAGGCTTGGCGGCGTCACTCAAGAGCCTCTTCCGCCGCGAATACAAAACCGTCACCGCGGTCGGCGGAGTCAGCTTCTCGATCCGCCAAGGCGAGATGGTCGCGTTCCTCGGCCCCAACGGAGCCGGTAAGACGACGACGCTGAAGTTGCTCAGCGGATTGATCTATCCAACCTCTGGCACCGCAACGGCGCTGGGATTCACTCCGTGGCAGCGTGAGATCGCCTATCGCCGCCGCTTCTCGCTGGTCATGGGACAGAAGAATCAACTTTGGTGGGACTTGCCCGCTCAAGAATCGTTCCGCCTGCACGAGGCGATCTATCACATCGAACCGGACATTTTTCAGCGCCGGCTCGACGAACTGACCGACCTGCTGGAAGTCCGCAAGCTCGTCAATCAGCCGGTGCGAGAGTTGTCGCTCGGCGAACGGATGCGCATGGAGTTGATCGCCGCTCTGTTGCACAGCCCGGACTTATTGCTGCTCGACGAGCCGACGATCGGCTTGGATGTCGTCTCGCAGCGGAAGGTCCAAGAGTTCCTCAAGCATTACCAGCGCGAGCAGCAGATCACCGTCTTGCTGACCAGCCACTACATGAAAGACGTCGAAGCCCTCTGCGAGCGAGCGGTCATCATCAACCAAGGCTTGATCCAGCACGACGGCCCGTTGGCAACGATCGTGGGTCGCTTCAGCCAAACCAAGATCATCGAATTACAATTCGCCAGCGAGCTGCCGGCGAACTCCGAGCTCGAACGGTTCGGCACGGTGTTCGACGTCAAGTCGCCGCGCTTGAAGTTGCGAATCCCACGCAACGAAGTGGCCCAAACTCTCACGGCGTTGCTCGGCCGTTACGAGATCGAAGACGTCAGCGTTCAAGATCGTCCGCTGGAAGAAGTCATCGCCGAGGTATTTCAACAAGAAACAGCTTCAACAAACTAACCTTTAATCAAACGACGTTCACAACCCCCACCGAGCTTGCCTCGGTGGATTCGGGCTTCTGCACTACGCGGCGTTTCACTCGAAGTCACCCGTAGTGCAAAAGCCCGGTAACCACCGAGGCAAGCTCGGTGGGGTTGATGGAGATTTCCAATGCACCGCTGGATCACAGCCCTGTTCGTCATCTGTCTCGCCAGCCAATCGGTCGCCGAAGACTGGCCCCGTTGGCGCGGCCCGCGCGGAGACGGCACATGGCACGGCCCCAAGCTGCCGGAGAAATGGCCGGAGGCTGGCCTGAAGCCAAAGTGGAAAGTACCGATTGGCGGCGGCTATTCCGGCGTGACGGTCGTGGGCGAGCGACTCTTCGTGATGGATCGCCAGAAGGAACCCGAAACCGAACGAGTGCTCTGTCTCGATGCCGACTCCGGACAGCAGATTTGGAAGCACGAGTATCCGGTCACATACGGCAAGCTCGATTACGGCAACGGCCCGCGGGCCGCTCCGACGTGGCATGACGAAAAACTCTTCACGGTTGGAGCAGTCGGCGAGTGCCGTTGTCTCGATGCCAAGACCGGCAAGAAAATTTGGTCGGTGAACTACCTCAGCGATCTCAACGGCAAGTTACAGGAGTGGGGCTTCGCCGGCTCCGCGTTCATCGACGGCGACAATGTCATCGTGCAACCCGGCGGCAAAGACGAGCACAGCATCGCGGCGTTGAATCGGCACACAGGCAAGGTCGTTTGGCAGAGCCACTCCGATGCCGCCGGCTACTCGACACCGATGATCATCACGCACAACGAGCGGCGGCAGTTGATCTGCTGGACTCCCTCGCACATTCGCGGCCTCGACCCCACGACCGGCAAACCGTTCTGGCAAGTCCCCTACGAGATCACCTACGGCGTCGCGATTGCCGAACCGATCTTTCAAGAAGGATTGGTACTTGTCTGCGGCTACTGGAACGGCTCAAAGGCCATTCGGCTCGGAGCACAGCCGGAGCAAGCCGAACTGGCTTGGGAAGAAAACAAATTCCTGCGCGGCCTGATGTCGCAGCCTCTGTACCGCGACGGCCACGTCTATCTGCTCGACAAGCAATACGGCCTGACCTGCTTCGAGTTGAAGACGTCCACAAAGCTCTGGGATGACGACAATCAAATGACCCCGCGCGGCCGCAACCCGCACGCGAGCCTCGTGTGGCTCGGCGACGCCGGCCGCGCGATCATCCTCAACAGCGAAGGGGACCTGATCCTCGCGCGGTTGAACGCGACCGGCTATCACGAGCAATCGCGCACCAACATCATCGGCTTCACATGGGCACATCCCGCGTTCGCCGGCTCGCGCGTGTACGCTCGCAGCGACACAGAGTTGGTCTGCGTGCCGCTGTTGCCGGAGTGAGATTGTTGGCGCAAGGCGAAGGTCGCATAATGGTTCGACGAAGATAATGCACGACGGGGGCATGATCTCGGCGAAGGAGAATTCTGATGCGAATTCACGATTGGCGGCGAGTGAGTGCCGGGGCGTTCCACCATTTTCACAACGCGTGGATCACGCATCTCTGTGAAGCTCTCAACGCGGGGGGGTTGCCGAAGAACGTGTACGCTTTGGGTGAGCAACAAACCGGTGACTTCGGCCCCGACGTGGTCGCGTTGCACTGGGGTTTCCAAGACTTAAGCGGTTCGCCTCCTTACGAACTTCCCCCTGGAGCCGACTTCGATGGTGGTATGGTGGCGTTGGCCGAAGCTCCTCCACGGGTGCAACTGGCGGTCGAATCAGGTGAGGAGACCGAGTATTACTTCGCAAAACGTCGGTCTGTGGTGATTCGGCACAGCAGCGATGACCGAGTGGTGGCGATCATTGAAATCGTGTCCCCCGCCAACAAGCACTCGCCCGAACGAGTTCATGAGTTTTGCGGGAAAGCCGTCACCGCCTTGAAACAAGGGGTTCATCTGCTGGTCATCGATCTGTTGTCGAACACCAAGGCGGCTGCTGACGGAATGCACGCCGCGATTTGGGAGGAACTACTGGCCGGCAATTACACAGCAGCCAGCGATTCGCCGCTGACGTTAGCCTCGTACTGCGCGAAGCGACCGGTCAAAGCCTTTGTGGAACCAACGGCTGTCGGCCGAGACCTGATCGACATGCCGCTCTTCATGACACCGACTCATTATGTCTCGGTTCCACTCGCCACGACCTACGAACAAGCCTATGCCGGAGTCCCACAACGCTGGCGATTCGTTATCGAAAAATGATCGTCGAGTCGTTGAGGTTCGTTATTCCTGCGTCGTTGAGTCTTTCGAGCTTCGTGATTGTTTTAATGGACGTGCCTGTCGATAACGGATAAGGTCATTTCGATTTGATGCCGTTTCGTGGAGCACGTTTTCAACGTGCTCGGATCACGGGCACGTTGAAAACGTGCCCCACGAGGAGTTCGATCCATGCTGAGTATTCTCGATCCGTTGGCCAGTGGTTCTCGCCGAGACTTCCTGCGCATCGGTGGTTTGACGCTGGGCGGACTGACGCTGGCCGACTATCTGCGGACTACGGCTTCGGCAGCCGGGCGATCTGTCGCGACGGACAAGTCGGTCGTGTTCCTTTTTATGCACGGTGGGCCTTCGCAAATCGAGACGTTTGATCCAAAAATGACTGCGCCGACAGGCATTCGCAGCATCAATGGCGAGGTGCAGACCGCTCTGCCCGGAATCACGTTTGGGGCGACGTATCCGAAGCTCGCTCAACTGGCCGAGAAGCTTTCCGTCGTGCGGTCGTTCGTGACCGGTGACGGTAATCACGACATCAAGCCGATCGTTTCGGCCGACTCGCTCAAGGCGAATCTGGGATCGTTGTACGCTCGCGTGGCCGGGACGGTGCATCCGCAGACGGGGATGCCGGTCAATGCGGCGCTCTTTCCGCAGGCGATCAATCCGCAGGCTCAAGCGATGCAGACCGGCTTCGGACGATTCACCGATTCGGGAGCACTCGGTGCCGCTTACGCGCCCTTCATGCCCGGCAGCGACGGACCGTTCCAACAAAGTTTGAAGCTGACGCTGCCGCGCGAGCGGCTCGATGATCGTCGCAAGCTGCGGCAGGAGTTTGATCGCATTCGCCGTACGGTCGACACACGTGGCGAAGCGGATGGGCTCGATAAGTTCCAAGAGCAGGCGCTCGACACGATTTTGCGCGGCGTTGCGGAGGCGTTTGATCTCAGCAAGGAAGATCCGAAGACGGTGGCTCGCTACGACACGGCTCCGCTGATCCGGCCAGAGAACATCGACAAGAAGTTGAACAACTACAAGTTCTACACCGATCACACACAGACGCTCGGCAAGCTGCTGCTGCTGTCGCGGCGGTTGTGCGAGGCGGGTTGCCGGTTCGTCACCGTGACGACCAACTTCGTTTGGGACAATCACGCCGACGTGAACAACGCCGGTGTCGAAGAGGGAATGAAATACTGCGGCGTTCCGTTCGATCACGCCGTGTCGGCGTTCATCGAAGACGTCGAAGCGCGCGGGCTGAGCGACAAGATCCTGTTGGTCTGCTGCGGCGAGATGGGGCGCACGCCGCGGATCAATGCTCGCGGTGGCCGAGATCACTGGGGCAACCTCGCTCCGTTGTTGCTCTCTGGCGGCGGACTGCCGATGGGCCGAGTCATCGGGCAATCGACGAAGGATGCCGGCGAGCCGAACTCGGACAAGGTCACGACTCGCAATCTCATCGGCACGATCATGCACACGTTGCTCGATGTCGGCGAGGTGCGACTGCAACGCAACCTGCCCTTCGACCTGGCTCGCATCTTCGCCGACTACACCCCGATCACCGGGCTGTCTTAGCGCTCGTAGTGACCCCATTTATGGGGTCGAACGCACGACGTTGACCCGATAAATCGGGTCACTACGAGCGCAGGTCACTACGAACGATCGTGCAACCTCGGATTAGCCGGGCACGATCACCACAAGCAACTGTTCCGCCGCAGCGCGGCCCATCGCCACGGGACGATCGCCGCGTCGCAACGACACCAGCCCCGCCGCATCGTTGACGTGTTCCACCAAGGCGGTCGCTCCCAATGAGAAATCGGACTCGGTGAGGTATCGCAAGAACCCCGCGTCTTGATTCAGCACGCGCACCAACCGCACGCGCGAGCCAGCCGGCACGGTGCTGAGCGGTCGGCCCTCTTCGCCGCTGGTGCGCAGGTCGCCGTTTGCGGTCGGAATCGGATCGCCGTGTGGATCACACGGTGGATGGCCGAGGAAGTCGTCGATGCGGTCGATCAGAAAATCGCTAACGGCGTGCTCCATGTTCTCGGCTTCTTCGTGGACTTGGTCCCACGTCAGGCCCAGCGTCTGCACGAGAAACAATTCGATCAACCGATGCCGCCGCAGCATTCGCAGGGCGAGCGTGCGGCCCGCTTCGGTCAGACTGACACCTTCATACGGCCGGTACTCGGCGAGCCCCGCTTCGGCCAGCGCCTTCTGCATGCTGGTCACCGTGCCGGGGGAAACCTTCAAACTCTGGGCGAGCTTACCGGTCGAAACGGACGTCGAACCTGTGTTCGCTCCAATTTGCCAAATCGCTTTGAGGTAGTTTTCAACGGTGAGGCTCGGCATCAGGCAGGTTCACTTGGTAGGACGGGCACTCTTGCCCGTCGCAGAAGGGAACGGGCAAGAGTGCCCGTCCTAAGAAGGTCACAGGTCATGACCGCAGACATCACAGCAGCCACGGCCATGTGTCGTCTGCTGCCCGCAGTGAGGACACGCCAATGTCGCGTGACCGGACTGCATGGATTTGAACAAACTCAGCATGACTGACACTCCCTTGGCCGCGCAGTACAGCAGGATCACAGCGAGCACCGCGACCACAATCAAACCGCCAAAACTGATCATCATGATCCGCCTCAAATCATTGCAACTCGCCGCCGCAGTGGTCGCACGTCTTACCATTTGCCGAAGTCTGTTGTCCGCAATGGAAACAGGTCAGCGTCGCCGAGTCCTGGCCCCAGGTCGCCAGCGAGTCCACGCTAACGCCACAGCACCAGCACACGACCAACAGGACGAGGAGGCTGATCAACAAGAGCGACAGTAAGCCGCCGAAGAAGCCGCCAAAGACGTAGTAGAACCACATACGGCACCTCATCATTCTGGCGAGCCTGGCTGGTGAGGGTTACCCCACCACTTTTTGGAATCGTGCCACCGCTTCCTCAACCTTTTCGCGACTATTGAACGCGGACAGGCGGAAGTAGCCCTCGCCCGCCGCGCCGAAGCCGCTGCCTGGAGTTCCGACCAGATGCCCCTTCGACAACAGCAGGTCGAAGAAGTCCCAGCTCGACAAGTTGCGCGGAGCCTTCAGCCAGACATACGGAGCATTCACGCCGCCGTGGACTTCGATGTTCGCACGCTGCAAGCCTTCGCGGATCAGCCGGGCGTTCGTCAGATAGAACGCGATCATGTCGCGAATCTGCTGCTTCCCTTCCGGGGTGTAAATCGCGGCGGCGGCCTTCTGCACCGGATACGACACGCCGTTGAACTTCGTGCTCTGCCGGCGATTCCACAGCGAGTGAAGATCCACGCTCTGACCGGAGGACGTTTTGCCCTTCAAGGCTTTCGGCACGACCGTGAATGCGCAACGAGTTCCAGTGAAGCCGGCCGTCTTGCTGAAGCTGCGGAATTCCAACGCGACCTCCTTCGCACCGGGAATCTCGAAGATCGAGTGCGGTATCGATGGATCGGTGATGTAGGACTCGTAAGCAGCGTCGTAGAGGATGATCGAATCGTTGGCCTTCGCGTACTCGACCCACTTGGTCAGAGCGTCTTTGCTGATCACGGTCCCCGTCGGGTTGTTCGGGAAGCAGAGATAGATCAAATCGACTTTGCGATCGGGCAGCGCGGGAGTGAAGCCATTCGCCGCCGTCATCGGAATGTAAACCAGTCCGCCATAGCGTCCCGATTCATCTGCCGCACCGGTGTGTCCCGCCATCACATTCGTGTCGACGTAGACCGGATAGACCGGATCGGTCATGGCGATGACGTTGTCGTCGCCGAAGATGTCGAGAATGTTTCCCGTGTCGCACTTCGACCCGTCCGACACGAAGATCTCATCGGCCGCGATGTCCGCTCCGCGAGCCTGATAGTCATTCTGAGCAATCGCATTTCGCAGGAAGTCGTAGCCCTGCTCAGGCCCGTAGCCTTTGAAGGTCTCCCGCTTCGCCATCTCATCCACCGCGGTATGAAACGCTTGGACGACTGCGGGAATCAACGGCTCGGTGACGTCGCCGATTCCCAGGCGAATGATGTTGGCGGACGGATTCTCGGCCGCGAACTTCGCGACGCGGCGGCCGATTTCCGGGAAGAGGTATCCAGCTTTCAGCTTCAAATAGTTGTCGTTGATGCGGGCCATGTTGCTTTTCAATCAGAGCGAGTGAATGGGAATGTTTGCGGAGTCACCAAATTGGAGAACGGAGTGACTCGACGATGAGGCTCAGTCTAGGCGTGGTGAGAATGTGAGACAATCAAGCTCGCGAGACGGCCAAGCGTCGAGGGAAGATCGTCAAGAAAATTGTTGTCGGGAAGATCTGATCGTCGAATCCACCGTCAGTTCTCGACTCCGAGCCCGCCAACCATCTTCCTGACAACAATCTTCATGACGACCTGCAGCCCCTGAACCGGATCAACTTTTTCCGTCGAAGCCAGGCGGCTACAGTCCCAGGTGAAACGACACCACGGGGAGCCTTTGATGTTTGGCCAGCAGTTTCCTCCAACCGACTATGACCTGCGGTTCTCGGTCACGCGCGTCCCGGTGCGAGTCCACCCGGTCTTCTGGCTGACTGCGGCGTGGATCTCGTGGTACGACCAGCAAATGGATTTCACGCTGATCGGAATGCTGTGCGTGTTCGTGTCGATCTTGCTGCACGAGTTGGGTCATGCGTGGATGACGCGGCGGCTGGGGAATCGGCGTCCTGAAATCGTGCTGGAGTTCTTCGGCGGCTACGCAACGACGGGACACCATACGCGCTGGGGGAACATCGCGGTCGCGGCGGCCGGGCCAGGCGCGGGGCTGTTGCTGTTCAGCGCATTGTGGCTCTGGACGAAGTCAGACTCCTTCCGATCGCTGGAGCTGTCGCAGTATCCCGCGTTCGCGGTCCGGGACTTGATCGGCATGAATTGGTCCTGGAGCCTGATGAATCTCGTCCCCGTCTGGCCGCTCGATGGAGGTCAGATTGCGCGGCAGGTGATCGGCTTCCAGCAGCCGTATCGCCAAGACGAAGTCACTACGAAGCTATCGATTGCCGTCGCGGTTTCGATGGTGGCCTGGTCGCTGCTCGCGCCGCACGCGGTCACTGCGATTTTCTGGAACGACCCCAAGTTCTTTGTGTTCTTCTTTGGGTATCTGGCGTTCTTAAACTATCAGCAGTTGCGACCGTCAAACTTCCAGCGTTGGTGACATCAGGCTCGGGGGACGATGTACCACAGCACCAGGATGTAATGGCAGGTGCTGCCGAGCATCACGCAGAGATGCCAGATCGCGTGATGAAACCGCCGCTGGTCATTCACCAAGAACCAGGTGCCCGACGAGTACGCTGTCGCGCACATCACGATCCAAGCGACCCCTTCGCCACCCAGGCAGCGGTAGTAATTCGGAGCCGCCAGAATCGGTACCCAACCCAACAGCAAATAGAACGACGTGGAGACATTGTGCAGCTTGGTGAAGAACAGCTTCAGGATGATCCCTGTTCCCGCCATCCCCCACATGACGGCCAGCAAGACGCCCCACCAGCCCTCGCGCAAGAAGGCCATTCCGAACGGCGTGTAACTGCCGGCGCACAATAAGAAGATGCAGACCTGATCGAGCGTCCGAAAGCGATGCCGCCAGATGCCGCGATGCACGCTATGCGAGAGGGTCGAAGCCGCATACAGCAGCGACAGCGTCACCGCGTAGATCGCGCAGCCAGCCGTCAGCCATTGGTTCTGCTTGCTCAGAGTCGATTGCACCAGCCACCACCCGGCCGGCAGAGTCAGCAAGAACCCGACCCCGTGAGTCCACTGATTCACCACTTCTTCCGTGACGAAGGGTGAGGCGGATCTCAATTCCATTGAACGACTCATCGCAGTCTCCTGTCGAAAACATCCTTGTCGCGAACGACCACGATCTTGGAACGGGGAGATAGCAGGTTTCGCTCAGTGAGCAAACAGAGATTCGACGACCAGGGGTCAGGCGCTGGCCGCACCGTATCGAGGACGACGTCACGCCAGAGCACGTTACGAAACGGCTGTGGCGGACTCGATCTAGTCCTCGTCGGCGTAGCGGAGTTGTGTTTCGATGATTTGTTCGCTTCGGCGGAAGAACGCGTCGAGAACCTTCGGATCGAACTGCTTCTCGCGACCCTCACGCAGAATGCTGAAGCATTTCTCGCGGCTAAACGCTTTCTTGTAGACCCGTTTGCAACTGAGCGCGTCGTACACATCGGCCACGGCAGTGATGCGGCCTTCGATGGGAATGTCTGTGCCGGACAGGCCCAACGGGTAGCCTTGGCCGTCCCACCATTCGTGGTGCGTTAGCGCAATGCGTGCCGCCAACGCCAGCACCGGCGAGGCTTTGGCATCCAACATCCTCGCTCCGAGTTTCGTGTGCTGTTTGACGGTGGACCATTCGTCAGTCGGCAGGCAATTGATGATCTGTTTGCCGATGCCACAATGCTTATGAACGACAGCGTATTCATCGGGATCGAGGCTGCCGGGTTTGTTGAGGATGGAATCCGGAAGTCCAATTTTTCCGATGTCGTGCAACTGAGCGGCCAACTCCAAGGAGTCCACCTGCGCTTCGGAGTACCCCAGTTCGCGCGCGATGATTCCGGCAAACTTGCCCACGCGAATAATGTGCGAGCCGGTGTCGTTGTCGCGAAACTCACAGGCACGGGCCAGACAATAGATGACCTGCCGCCGTGACTCGGCCAGTTCGCTCGTCCGATCGCGAACCTGCGATTCCAGTTTCACGGAGTAGTTCGTCATCATGTCGAACTGCACCTTCATGGTCAGCACGTTGCGGACGCGCAACATCAGCTCGCTGGGGTCCACGGGCTTCGACAGGAAGTCCGACACTCCCAATTCCAACGCCTGCGTCTTGATGGAGGCTTCAGGAGACGTGGTCAGCACCACGACGGGAATCTTGGCCAGGGCCGAGTCCATTTTCATGGCCCGCAGGATGTCCAGGCCGCTGACCTGCGGCATCATCACATCCAACAGCAGCACATCGGGCAGTTCGCGATGCAGCAGATCCAAAATCTTGTTGGAGTCCGTCGATGAGATGAACTGCGAATAGCCACCCTGCTGGAGGAACTTGCGAACGACCAGCACGTTGTACGGCTCGTCATCGACGATCATGATCTTGGCCGCACGCACCTTCTCCTGCATGGACCCCGAAATCGTCTCCGCGGGCTGAGCTGGGATGGGCGTCGGCCGATCCAACTGCAGCGAGGAGATCGTCGCATCCAGGTTCCGCCGGTCGAGGCGGTTGTGAGCAACAGAAGGTTCAGCAATCGCGGGTGCAGTCATCGTCCGACTCCGGAATCATTCCTCATCCGTGAGACGACCACGAATTTGGCGAACGTAAGATTGGTCACGATTCGAACGAGTGGCAGCGACAACCGCTGAGTTCCTGTGGAACGGTCGCCCCTCGGCGGAGGTTGTTCGGATTGTTCCGAATTCGTGCCGATCAACGACCGCTGGCCCTCGTCGGGGAAGACCGGGGCGAATCGCTGTCCGAGAAGTGACTTTTCGCCGTAGTGCGTCGTCAAGTTTTGATCTTGGGGTGGCACACCCTGAGTACTCGAAGGGTGTGGCTTGTGTTCGACGTCCACGCCCTTCGAGTACTCAGGGCGTGCCACCCATGTTCTTAGTCTTGACGCAGCAGTTGCCTGACTGTTCCCGGAGCGCAACCCTTCCCGGCAATTTCTGCCGCCGATTCAGGTCGTCCGAGGAAGTCGTTCACGGGCCATTCCGGCGCGGTTTGGAATAGTTGCGAGAGCTTTACCGTATTTGTGGATTCCACCGATCGGACCAACTCAACCGCCCAGCGAGGGTGTGCCGATAAGTCCGACAGGAGCCGTTCTGCCGACAGAGGGCTTCGCCGAGTCGTTTTCGGGTGCTGCAGGCGGCAATTCATGAAGCGTTACGCGTGGACTAATTGGTTGAGCCGCCTGCTGACTGTCGCTATTTCAGCGAGCAGCCTGGCCACCGTTCGTCCTGTCGTTGCTCAAGACTGGAACAATGCGAACAGGCCGCGGCCGGTGAGCGTTCCCGAACAATGGCCGCATGCTCCGGTCGCACGCGGAAGTGCCGGCTTCTCGGGAGCGACACAATTTCCCTCCGCCGGTCGACAGTCCAATCCTTCCTACGAATCGCCACCAAGTTTTGCTCAGCCCAACGACAGCATGCGGCAGCAGGCCCAACTGCCAGTGATTGCTCCGGGACGCGCCAACCCGCCTGCGGCGTTTCGATCGACGACTGGCACGCCATCCGTCGGTTCGTACAACGCACCGAATTCCGTCTCGCCGGCGCGGCCTCAACAGTGGTCGAATCGCACCCCGAACTACGCCGATCGCATTCCGACGGCAGTTCCCAACGGCGCTCAGGCGAGCGGGGTGGCGTCAGCCCCCCGGTTTTCCTCGGACATCGTGAACACCGGGGGGCTGACGCCGCCCCGCTCGCCAAGTTTTTCCGAGCCGCCCCGCTCGTCCGTTTTTCCAGAGCCGCAGAGTCTGCCGGCAATGACTTCACCGCCGCCGAGCAACAGCGCGACTTGGCCACCCCAACCGCAGCGGCCGACGAACCAAGTCCAGTCGTCCGAGTTTCCGCCCAATCCGGGGCAGTTCTCCAGTGTCCCGCGCTCTCTGTCCGAGCCGTCCGCACCCGCACCCGCACCCGCACCCGCACCCGCACCATCGCAACCGGTCGTCTTGCTCACCTCCGCCGAGCAGGAAGCGGCCATCGTCGTCAATGCCTTCAGTGAGATCACGCCGCGCTCGCGAGTCACCGCCAGCACCGCGCGCGAGCCGAAGTCGAAAACCCTCTCAAAAATCCAGCAGGTGCATTCTGAGTCCAGCCCGAACCACGAGGACGCCGGAGCCATTCCCGCCGAGAGTCTGATCTCGCCGTTCACGCAGCGGGCACAGTCGTATCCCGACAAAATGCCGCTCCCCATTCAACCCGGCCAACTGGTGGAACTGCCGAAGGACTTCGCGCCGTGGTGGGACGAGGTCGTCAATCGGCCGGTGCGAACCAACTCGCAAAATCTCAACGTGGATGCCGAGAGCCTGGTTCTCAAAGCGATCGAGCATTCGCCGCAGATTATCGCCCTGCGGATTGATCCGGTGATCCGCGAGACCGTGATTCTGGAAGAGCACGCCGACTTCGACTGGGTCTCGTTTCTCGACACGACCTACAACGACACGAGCGATCCAATCGGCAGCGCGTTGACTGCCGGACCCGGAAAGACGCGCTATCGCGACAACCATTTGCAATCGCGAGCCGGGTTCCGCAAGAAGCTCGACAGCGGCGGCAAATTCGACATCGCGCAACGCTTTGGCTATCAGGACACGAACTCCGTTTTCTTCGTGCCGGGAGCGCAGGGAACGTCGCGTGTCGAATTGAACTTCACGCAACCGTTGCTGCGCGGCGGCGGAGAGACCGTCTCGCAAAGCCGTATCGTGCTGGCGTCGCTCGATCATGAAATGGCCTCGGCCGACCTGCTCGACAACATGCAGGATCACCTCGTCGCCGTGTACGAGTCGTATTGGACGCTGTACCGCGCGCGGGCGAACCGTCTGCAAAAGAATCGCCTGCTGCAACGAGCCGTTCAAACTCAAAAGCTGCTCGAAGGGCGGCAGGGAGTGGACTCGATTCGCCGCCAGGTGCTGCGAGCTCAAGCGGCCGTCGCCAGCCGGCGCGCGGAGATCGTGCGCTGCGAGACCGCCATTCGGAACGCGGAATCCCGCTTGCGGCTGCTGGTCAACTCGCCCGACTTGAAGGACCGCAGCCAGGTCGAGCTTTTGCCCAGCGAACTGCCCATGTCCGAAGAATTGGAGATCACACTGCGGGGTTCCGTCGAATCCGCGCTTATGAATCGCCCTGATATCTTTTCGGCCATTCAACGCATGAAGGCCGAGAGCTTGCGGCTGGAAGTTTCCAAGAACGATTTGCTCCCCAAGCTCGATCTCGTGCTGGGAACCTACGTCGCCGGCCTGCGCGGAAACGGACAGATCGACAAAGCCTGGAACGACCAATTCAACGTCGGCGAACCGGGCTACAACATCGGTCTCACATTCGAAATGCCGCTGGGCAATCGAGCCGCGAAGGCGCGGCAATGCCGTCGGCAGTGGGAGCTTGCCAAAGCCCTCAAGGAGTTCGAGGCATCGGTCGAAACCGCGATGACCGAAGTCGAAGTCTCCGTCCGCGAAATCGAGACCACCTATCAGGAAATGCTCGGCCACTTCCAGGCGATGGTTTCCGCCGAGAACGAAGCGCAGTATCTCGAAGAACGTTGGAAGCTGCTCCCCGGAAACGATCAGACCATCAGCTTTCTGCTGGAGGATTTGCTCGACGCTCAAGAACGTGTCGCCGACGAAGAGGCCGACTTTGTCGCTTCGCAGGTCGCGTATGTGTTGTCGGTCGTGAACCTCAAACGCGCGACCGGAATTCTGTTGACGGTCGATCAATCCGGAGCCGCCCAAGTGACTCCCACTCAGACTCCGAAATCCAGTACGCAGCCCGCACCACAAGCGGTGCCGCAACCTCTTTCCGTTCCGCCCGCTCCCGGCCCGTTGCGATTACCGAACTAACCCGAAGCGTCAGTTTTGAAGTTCCGCAGTTTTTGAATTGGCCCCATCCGGCTTGCCCGGATGGTGAAAACGATGGAGAGCTAGTCGCGAGCCTCACAGTCCACTCCCCCTGTTTTCCCGCAGTTCGCCGCCTTCGGCGGCGAACTGCGGGAAAACAGAGAGGTGGGCGGAGTGTCGATCCGGAATAGCCCGCCATCAGATTCACCATCCGGGCAAGCCGGATGGGGTCTGTTCCAGTTTCCACATTTTCTCGATCAAACTCGTTGTGACGACCTCAAACTGCGCAACTTCAAAACTGACGCTTCGGGTGACTGAGTCGTTCCCCATGCCCGCACTCCTAAACCTGCCGAAGTCCGTCGGTCGCGCCAGTCCTGCGCGACAGTCGCCCGCGCGCGCGCCTGGCGATCCGCAGGCTCTTATTGCCGACATTCGACGCCAAGCCGCGCTACTCAAAGGGATCACGCCCCGAGAGCTCATCGACCGCGCTGATGATTTGCGAGCGATGTGCGACAGCGTGCGAGACTTCGCGGTCGATGCCGAGACTCGCGCGACCGCCTTCGCGCTCGTCGTCGAGGCCATGCGACAGTCGCTCGGCGTTGAGTTGTACGACGTGCAGTTGCAAGCCGGACTTGTGCTGGCGTCCGAATCGGTCGCCGAGATGCAGACCGGCGAAGGCAAAACCTACGCCGCTGTGTTGCCGGCATTCCAGTATTCGCTGGCCGGCCGCGGAGTGCATGTCGCCACCTCCAACGCTTATCTGGCGAGACGCGATTTTGAAATGCTCGCGCCTCTGTACGAATCGCTTGGCGCGACCGTCGGGTTGATCGAAGCGGACGCCACTTCGGAACAGAAGCAGGCGGCGTACTCGTGCGACGTCACGTTTGCCGCCGGTGCCGAGTTCGGGTTCGACTATCTCCGCGATCAAGTCTCGCTGCGAACAATCGCCGAGCAACCGCTGGGGACCGAGTTCCTGCGGCTGCTGCGCGGCTCTGCAACGAGTAGGTTGGGACTCCGTCCCGACCGATCCGGCTTCACCGATCCGTTCGGGATGGTCGGGACAGAGTCCCAACCTACGCGCGACACGCTGCAACGACCGCTGGCCGCGTCGATCGTCGATGAGATCGACAACGTGTTGATCGACGACGCCAGCTCGCCGTTACTGCTGTCGATGGATTCCGACCGTCCCGCCGAAGATGCCGCCGCACACAACGCCGCACGGCAGCTCGCCGATCGGCTGAGCGAACCAGATGATGTCCTCATCGACCGCGCGACCGGGTCGATCCGGTTGACCGAGCAAGGGCACTCGCAAGCTTGGGAGAATGCCGACAGCCTGCCGCTCAAATGCCTGCTGCGTCCGTGGATCAACTACGTCGAACAGGCTCTGCGAGCAAAGCATCTCTTCCGCCGTGACGTCCACTTCGTCATCAAAGAACAGAAGGTCGTGATCGTCGATGCCTCGACCGGCCGCCTGTTCGAGGAGCGGACGTGGCGCGACGGCCTGCACCAAGCGATCGAAGCCCGCGAAGGGGTGCCGATCACGAGCGAAAAATCCTCACTAGCCAAGGTGACTCGGCAACGCTTCGCGCGGTTGTACCGCCGGCTGTGTGGTCTCACCGGCACCGCGACCGGCAGCGAATCGGAGTTTCGCGAGGTCTATCGCCTGGGCGTTTCTCCGATTCCGACGCATCGCCCCAGCCGACGCCAACTTCTGCCGCCCCGATTCTTCATCACCGCCGACGCCAAATGGGACGCCGTCGCGACCGTAGTTCGTGACCTACATTTGCAGGGGAGGCCCGTGCTGATCGGCACTTGCTCGATCACCGCCAGCGAGCGAATTGCCGCAACGCTGACCGACGTGCGCCTCCCGTTTCGATTACTCAACGGACTGCAGACCGAAGACGAGGCGGCCATCATCGCTCAAGCAGGTCAGACCGGAGCCATCACCATTGCCACCAACATGGCCGGCCGCGGCACCGACATCAAACCCGATCCGACCGCGCTGGCTGCGGGTGGACTGCACGTCATCGCCACCGAACAGCACGACAACAGCCGCGTCGATCACCAACTCATCGGCCGAGCCGCTCGGCAAGGCGATCCCGGTTCCGCGCAGTTCTTCGTCTCGGCCGACGATGACCTGCTGGTCCAGCACGGCGAATGGCTGCGCGCCGAAATGCAACGCCTGCCGAGTCGGAGCGGCGAGATTGCGTCCGACCTCACCAAACCCCTGCGTCGAGTGCAAGCTCACGCCGAACAGTTTCACGAACGCCAGCGCCGCCAACTGTTCCTCTCCGAGGGACAGCGCGACGCCATGCTCACACGCCTGATGGGAGATCCGACATGAACCAATACGAACGAGGCTTCGATCAGCCGGAACGCGCTAGCGTCCGGTTCGGACACAATGACAAACGCAAACCGGACGCTAGCGCGTTCCGGCTGATCATCGCAGCCATGTGCCTCGCGTTCCTCGCCGCCAACGCGAGCGCCGGTGAGATCGAAGGCTTCACCGAGCCGCATCGCACGATCGACATCGCCGCCGTCGATTCAGGCATCATCATCGACGTACACGTCAAAGAGGGGGACAAGGTCAGCAAAGACCAGCCGCTGGCTGAATTGAATCAGGACGTCCTCAAAGCAACGCTCGAAATCGCGCGTGCTCAGCGTGATGCCACCAGCGCTCTGAAATCCGCTGAATCCGAATTGAAACTGCGAGCCGACCGGCTCGCGAAATTGAAAATCCTCCGCGACCGAGGCAACGCCAGCGAAGAAGAAGTCTTCCGCGCGGAACTCGAACAGGAAATCGCCGAAGCGCATGTCCTCGCAGCCAAGGAAAATCAGGAGATCAAGTCGCTCGACCACGAACGAATCCGGTTGCAGCTCGCGCAGCGCACGGTGCGCTCCACGATCGATGGCTTCGTCACGCACATCCACCGCGACACCGGCGAGTTCGTCGCGCCGACCGATCCCGTCGTGATGACCGTCGTGCAGCTTGATCCGCTGGCGATCGTGTTCTCTGTCCCCGCCAGCGCCGCGGCCAGCTTCCAGCCGAATCAATCGTTGCCGGTCCGCATCGACGGAGAGAAAAAACTGGCCGACAGCAAAATCGACAGCATCTCGCCGGTGATCAATGCGGAAAGTCAGACCGTTCGCGTCCGCGTGCTGATTCCCAACGCGGGCTACAAGCTCCGCAGTGGCGCGAAGAGCTTTCTGGAAATTCCCGGCCTCCCCGAAAAAGCCACCACGCCCAATCCACGAATCACCACGAAACCAGTCCCACCGGCCAAGCCGATCAAGCAGTGATCCGAGTGCCGGATATCAGGACGACGAACCATTTCTGGCTCTCCACCATTCATGTTGATTTCTGCGTCGAGTGAGCCGCAAGGCGCTAGCCGCGGGTTGTTTTCATCGACCCGCGGCTAGCGCCTTGCGGCTCACAAATTCACTTTCAACACGAATGGCGAAGAGCCCCATTTCTCAGCGACACGATGTCAATTCCCTCGACGATCTCTGAAGCTCAAGCGACTCGGCCGGCGCGCGCGCCGAGCACGCTGGCGGACTTCGAGTCGGCACTTGCGAACGGCCATCCGGATCAATGGCTGGACCGAGTTGCTGAAACCGCGCGGCGGTCGGCCGATTTGTTTTCGCTCGGCTGGTTCGGAATGGGTGCCAGTCCTCGTTTCTCGCATCACTTGCCCGACTCTGAAAAGCCGCTCGAACAGGTGCTCTCACAAGTCGCCGCACAGTCCGCTACGAAGCGGGACACGGTCGTGATGACTGCCAGGCCGGCCGCTCAATCCGGCAGTTTGCAGCGGAACTTCACGCTCATCGCCGTCCCGATGGAATCCGCCACGGATCGCGGCAGCTTGGCGGCCGCTTTTCTTGAAAACCTCTCTGTGACGCCGCAGCAGATCAACGTGCTGCAAACAGCGGCAGCCGCGATGCGGTTGCAGCGCGGATTGTCCGTCACGAAACAGGCGCAGGACGAATTGCTGGCGGCAGCGGCGGTGATCGATCTGGTCGCTCGGCTGCAAACATGTGAGTCGCAGTTGGCCGCCTGTCAGCGACTGGCCGACGATGTCGCCAGGCATACGAGCAGCAACTTCGTCGCGGTCGGACTGATTTCGAAGCTTGGCCGCACATGTCGCATCGCCGCTGTCTCCGATCCAGCGGCGGTCCCACAGGAGTCCGAACGTCGGCAGGCGGTCGAAGCGACGCTGGAAGAGATCGTCATTCGTGACACGCTGACCGTCTGGCCTCCGGAATCAAACACGCGCCGCCACGGATTGCTGACACACGCGCGACTGTGCGAATTGCTCGGCGTCGAGACCGTGTTCGGCAGTCCGATTCGACTGGCGGATGGCACGTCGATCGGAGCCTGGTTGCTCTGCGGCGGAACCGAACTTCGCAACAACGTTGTGCATCGCCGATTCGTCGAAGCGGCCAGCCAGCGACTTGGAGCACCGCTGCATCTCGTCCACCGCGCCGAGCCTTCGACGCTGCATCGACTGCTGACGAAACTCGGTGCCTCATCCGATTCATCGCGGAAGCGGACGCTGCTGCTGACCGCCGCCTTGGGGCTGGCCTGTTTGACATTGCCGATGACTCACGAAGTGGCCTGCGACTGCGAGCTGCAGCCGGTCGTGCGTCGCTTCGTCGCGGCACCGTTTGAAGGGACGCTGGAAACATCACTGGTCGAACCGGGAGAAAACGTCGTCGCCGGGCAACTGCTCGCCCGCATGGACCCGCGCGAGATCAACTGGGAAATGGCCGGCGTCGATGCCGAACAACAACGCGCCGCCAAAGAACGCGACACCAACCTCGTCAAGCAGGACATCGGTGCCGCCGAGATTTCCAAATACGACATCGAACGCCTGAAGACGCGCCGTAAACTGCTGACGCATCGCAGCGAGAATCTCGAAATCCGTAGCCCGATCGACGGACTGGTCATCACCGGCGACCTGAAGAAGTCGGAAGGAGTGCCGATGAAAACCGGCGACCGACTCTTCGAAATCGCTCCGCTGGACCAGATGCTGGTCGAGGTCGCGATTCCCGAACCGGACATCCGGCACATCGTCGTCGGTCAAGAAGTCTCGGTCGTCCTCGACGCCTTTCCCGGCGAGACATTGACCGGCACGCTGCGTCGCATCCATCCACGCTCGGAAGTCCGCGACGAATCGAACGTCTTCATCGCCGAGGTGGAACTCTCCAACCTGCAAGGCCGATTGCGTCCCGGCATGAAAGGCTCCGCCGACATCACCGCCGGCCGACGAATGCTCGGATGGATCCTGTTTCACCGACCGATCGAAGCGGCCTTGTTGAGACTGGGGTGGTGAGTGACATCTGAAATCCAGCGAGGCGGCATCTTCGAACAACGAATCATGAAGAGTTTTGGAACGCTAATCGGCGCTAATGAACGCTAATGAGACAAGTCCTTGGGTTGGATTAGCGAAGATTAGTGCCGATTAGTGTTCCTCAAAACGAGACTCCCCGACCATGCTTCGCGACGAATCCACTCGTGATCTTCTGCAAACGCGGCTGCGGCTGCGGCCGGATTTGGTGTTTCGGCCGGAACGGTCCAGCGGCGGCGTGTGGTATCACGTCGAGTGCCGCGAGCAGCACCGCTTCTTTCGCATCGGCCTGGCCGAGTACACGTTCGTGTCACTGCTCGACGGCCACACGACACCGGCCGAGGCGATCAGCTTGACCGCTCGCGAGATGGTTCAGGATGCGATCACGGAAGAGCAAGCGCTGACGATTCTGGTCTGGCTGCTGGAGAACGGCCTGGCGACCACAACCGACGCCGGCCTGTCCCGCGCGAAGCCGTGGGCCGCCGCCATCGAACAACGCCAACAGCGCAAGACGCTCGAACGCTTCAACCCGCTGTGGTTGAAGATTTCGCTCGGAAACCCGGATCGACTCGCCGCATTGCTCACGAAACTCTGCGGCTGGATTCACTCAGCTCCCGCGATGCTGCTGGCCGGTCTGCTCGGCATCGCCGCGCTGGTTACGCTCAACACCGCGTGGCCGGAGTTCGCGAAGTCCGCACGGTCGATCCTCGATCGCGACAACTGGCTGTGGCTGACACTCACCTGGCTGGCGTTGAAGATCATCCACGAAGCGTCGCACGCGGTGGCCTGCAAGCGGCTCGGCGGCTCGGTGCCGGAGACCGGCGTCATCTTCGTACTGCTGGCTCCGATCGCGTACGTCGATGTGACGTCGTCGCTGCGATTCCGCTCGAAGTGGCAACGCATTCAAATCGCCGCCGCGGGGATGTACGCCGAACTGCTCATCGCCGCGTTGGCGGTGCTGCTGTCTCAGCAAGTCGCTGCCGAGCTGCCACGGCACCTGTTGTACAACGTGATCGTG
Organism: Planctomyces sp. SH-PL62; assembly: GCA_945905295.1. Lineage (GTDB taxonomy): Bacteria > Planctomycetota > Planctomycetia > Planctomycetales > Planctomycetaceae > SXKJ01. Next base: position 36,501 of record CAMDPX010000001.1, read on the forward strand.
ATGGCGAGCGTGAGCACGCTGGTCTTCAATGCGAACCCGCTGATGAAGTTCGATGGGTACTACATTCTCTCCGACTTGCTGGAGCTGCCGAACCTCGCCCCGCGCGGCAACGATTCGGTCAGCCGCCTGGTGCGGCGCGGATTGTTCGGCACGGCGGCCACCGGCGTCCGCGAATCCGCGCTGCGGGCGCGATTGATCACCGCCTACGGTTTCGCGGCCCTGCTGTGGCGAGTGATCGTGACCGCCGGCCTGGTGATCGCCGCCTCCGCACTGTTTCACGGCCTCGGCGTGTCGCTGGCCATTGCCGGCTTGTTGTTCTGGAGCGGCCGGACTCTGCTGCGCTGGTTTCGCGACGGAACAAGATTGCTGTCGTGCAATCCGGCTCGCTTCGCGCGTGCCGGACTCATGATCGTCGTCACGGCCGCAGCGATCGGCGGCCTGCTGTCGGCCCCGTGGCCCGCCACACGCACGGCTCCGGGCTTCGTCGAGCATCGTGACCTCGCCGTGATCCGCGCCGGAAGTCCCGGTTTCGTGATCGCCGTACATGTCCACGACGGCCAAGAGGTCCACGCGGGCGACGTGTTGATGGAACTGCAAAACCTCGAACTCGAAACCGAAGTCAGCGACCTGCTGTCCGCGATCCGACAATCCGAATTGAAATATCACCGCCTGCTGAAAGACCAAAAGACAGCGGATGCGCAAGTCGAATCCGGCAACAAAGACGCGTTGGAAAAACGCCTGGCCGAGAAGCAACGCCAATTCGACACGCTGACCGTGACCGCACCGCAAGCGGGCCGAGTCATGTCCCGATCGCTGCCGTGGCTGCTCGGCACGTTCGCGCAGGAAGGTGACGAGCTGCTCTCCATCGGCGACGACACGCGCAAGGAATTCCTCGCCAGCGTCGATCAATCCGAAGTCCTTGATCTGCGTGCCGAGTCGAATGTCCCGCTCCGCCTGCACGGAGTCGGCCGCCTCACGGGGCAAGTTCGTCAAGTGACTCCGCGAGCCAGCCACATCCCGCCTCGCGCCGCGCTGACGGTCATGGCTGGCGGCCCGTTGCCCGTGCGACCGATCTCCAACAAAAACACGAACCACCAAAAACAAGACTCGAACTACGAGTTCCCCGAACCGCGAGTCACCGTCCGAGTGACCTTCGACGAATCACTGTCGTCGCAATTGACCTCCGGCACCACCGGCCGCCTGACCATCCCCGGCCACGCTTACGACTCGCTCGGAGCTGGTCTCTATCAAACCACTCGCCGCTGGCTCAAAGAACAAATCGACCTCGCCTTCATGTCGCAGTCACCGTGAAAGCAGGTCGCTGTTTCAAGGATGTCCCCTCGAAGGCGGAACAGCCGCGCGTCGGGATCGGCGGACAAAGACTTATCCAGAATCAACTGAGCCTTCGGACCAAACACCAGCTTGCGAATCTTGCCGTGGTGTCGAGTCTTCTGCTCGCGCAGTTCAGCGAGCCAGACTTTTTTCGACCAGGTCGCGGCAGGCCCGACGATGGCGAAATCTCATCTGGAGTTCGTTAGTGCCAGCAAAACTCGATCGAGAGTCGTCGGTCAGTCGTCTCGTCAAAATCCTTCTCAATTTTGACCAAGCTCCTTCGCGACCATTTCACGCAGCCGCCGCGCGGACCAACTGGCGGGATGCTGTTTCGTCATTTGCTGAGTCGCGGCCTCGAAAGCTGTGAGCGCGTCCTCTTGTCGTCCGCGCTGATGTTCCACGAGCGTCAGGACGAACTCGGCGGTGGTGTTGCCGTCGGCGAGCAATTGCCGCGAATGCTTCGCCAATCGCTCGGCCGCGTCCGTGTCTCCCAACTGAGCTTTCGCCAAACTCAAGAGCGCTGTGAGTCGGACATTGTCGGGCGCTCGCAGTCGTTCGGCGATCGTGACGGCGAGCGCCGGATCGCGCAACGTTTCCTCCGCGCACGTCAGCAACAGCCATAACTGGCCGATGTGTAGATCGACTTCGTCGGGCAGGTCGCGCCACAGTCCGGCCGCTTGCCGATACAGCGGAGCGGCTTCCTCGCGCCGGTTCTTCGCCAGGAGCGTATCGGCCCAATGGCGACAGATGGCGGCGAGCGCATTTTTCGAGGCGACATCGGCATCGTCGGCGGCGATCAGCGTGCGGAGTTCTTCGTCCGCTTGACGAAAGAGTTGGAGTCCCTCCTCCAGCCGGTCGGACTCAGCGGAGAGGCGTGCCAGTTGCCCGACGACAACGGCCGCCTGCCGGCGAACATCGGGAGTCAGGCGAACCTTGGGCAGTTTCTGGAACAGCTCGCGCGAGACCAGCAGCGCTTCCTCCGCCTCGGTCGTTTGACCGAGGTCACGCAGCGCAGCTCCGAAAGCCGCATGGGCGAGCGCGGCGGTTTCGAGGAGATCGGGTTGCGGTTCGTTCCCGTCCACAAGCTGAGGGACACGGTCAATCGACGAGACCAGCAGGTCGCGCGCAAGCGGCGCTTGTCCGAGCGTCAACCGCAGCAGCGCGGCATCGGTGCGGGCCAAGATACGGAGATGCTCGTAATGCGGAACTCCGGGAATCGCGCGGGCCAAGTCATCGAAATCGCCGACCGCTTTTTGGTAGGTGTCGAGCGCCGCGATGTCACGCCCTTGCCGGCGTTGCAGGTTGGCTAAGGTCACACGGCACAAAGCCTGGCCGTCCAACCAGACGGGATAATTCTTCTCGACCGACAACAACGCGGCGTAATGCTGCAAGGCCTGTGTCAGCGAGACGGCCGCCGCATCGAGTTGGTTGACTGCCATTTCCAACTGCGACAGAGCGTGCTCGGCTTTGGCCGAGACGCGCCGCGTGTCGCGACTGATCGCGGCTCCCGGTTTCGATTCGAGCGACTTGAGCGCGATGCTGAGTTGACTGCGTGCGCCGTCGAAATCACCCAGCGGTTGCAGGACGCGAGCCAGACCGAGATGAGCCTCGGCCAGTTCCGCTCGGCGTGGCGAATCGGCAGGCAATGTCGCAGCGCCGCGATTCAGGAGTTCCAGCGACTTCTCGAAAGCCGACTTGGCGTCGTGGCTTTGTCCTCGGCGTTCGAGCGCCTCGGCGCGTTGTGCGGTGGCGACACCGCGCTCGAACGTCGCGATGCTCTGCCGTGGTTCGATCACAGACAGACGTTTGTCGGCGGTCTCGAATTCGGTGATCGCGCGATCGAGTTGTCCCAGCATCAGCCGCACATTGCCCAACCGAATCTGCGCTCGCGCCGCTTCCAGTTGCAGCTTGTCGTCGTCGGAATTCACGCTGGCAAACTTGGCGTAGTCCGTCGCGGCCTGCTCCAGCAATTGCAGACGCACGGTCTGCGCGCTGGGATAGAACTTGAGCACCTCGTTTACGCCTGTCAGCGAGAGATCGACGGCCTGTTCCGCTTCAGACAATCGCTCGACGGCCGTTTGCTTGGCGAGCGCCTCGCGGCCACGCGCCCGATTGATGGACACGGCCGCGATCGACGCTGTGACCGCAATCACGAACAGGATCGCGGCGGCCGACGTTGCCGCTGCTCGATGTTTACGGAGCCAGCGCCGCAGACGATCTGGCCACGGTTCCGGGTAGGCCGAGACCGGTTCGCCAGCCAGCCAAGCGCGCACGTCTTCCGCCAGTTCGAGCGCTTTCTGATAGCGGTCCTCACGCTTCTTCGCGATCGCCTTCGAGCAAATCGCATCGAGCGCCGCCGGAATGCGCGGGTCTCGTTGTCGGGCAATTGGCGAAGGTTCCTCGTGGATGAGCTTCAGAATGTCTTTGCTCTTCTTGCCGTGATGCAGCGAGTGCCCGGTGAGGATGTCATACAGGATGGCTCCCAACCCATAGATGTCGGAGCGCACGTCAACCTGATCGAGTTGCCCGGCGGCTTGTTCGGGTGGCATGTAACCGGGCGTCCCCAGCACTTGTCCGGATTTCGTCTCTTCCACCTGTCCGGCTTCCGTGATGACGATCTGCGAAACGGTGACGTTCGATTCGATCTCCGCCTCGAACTTGGCCAGCCCCCAATCAATCACGATCGCTTCGCCGTAGCGGCCGATCATCACGTTGTGCGGCTTCAGGTCGCGATGCAGGACGCCTCGCGAATGCGCATATCCCAGCGCTTGGCAGATGGCGACGAAGGCATCGAGCAGCCTGCGGAATTCGAGGGGATTCTCCCGCCCCGCGAGGCGGGCGTCATGATATTCCTGAATGACGGCCTTCAGCGTCCGCTTGCCGCGAACCAGTTGCATGCTGAAGTACGGTCGTTGGTCGGAGGAGCCCGTGGCCAGCTCATACACGCGAATGACATTGGGATGTTCCAACTGTCCGGTGATCTGAGCTTCGCGCAAGAGACGCGCCACCGCATCCTGATTGCGGCCGAACTTCTCCTTGAGCGTCTTGATCGCCACGTGCCGGTTCAGGTCGACATCGCGGGCCAGCCAGACTTGGCCCATGCCACCTTGTCCGGTTTCCTCATTGAGATGGAAGTGCGCCTGAGTGCTGCCGACGTTCCAGGTTCCCGGATTGGAGCGTGACGACGATGAGTTCGACGGCGTGACCTGCTCGATCGCCGTCTCCTCCGTTTGCGAAAAATCGTCGCGAGCAATCTCGGCCAGCTTGATCAGCGAGCCCTCATCCAGGACGTCATTGAGCGTCTTGCGAACGTCGCCGCCGAACTCCTCAAGCCGTTCGGCCACCGCACGCTCGACGCGCGTCCGCTGCTCGCCGCGAATGAGGCCGTTCGATGCGATGACTTCTGCCAAAGACAGACTTTGTCCCTGCTTGCCAACTTGCCAGTTCGAAACGGTCGCCGCGAGCTGCTCAAAAGTGATCAAGCCGAATTTGACGCAGAGCGCGCCGAACAGCAGATGTCGTTCAGTCTCCAAGACAATCTCCCAAAGTTAGTGGCCGCCCCCAGTGCGCCTGCCGAATCAGGCTAGTGCCGCAGATCGCAATTGACCTGTCATGAAGAGCAACAATCCCCACGGATGGCATGGCAATACCTCGGATCAATCACGGTTCCTTGCCTTCCATCCGTGGTATTGCCATGCCATCCGTGGGGATCTTCGACCAAAGAGGCACTTTCTCAACGGCAGCGGCGGCGCGGGTGATCGATCAATTCTGAGTTGTGGCACTAGTTTTTTCGGACGGCACGCATTCGCTCGTCGCCGCGTTCGCCAGAACGCGGGTTTTCTCCGCAATCACCCGCACTCTGGCCAGCTTGGTGAAAAAGTCGTGGAGCACGATTTCATCGTGCTCATTCTCCGAAGAAATTGGGCACGTTGGAAACGTGCCCCACGTTTTTCAACAGGCTGTGGCGAGTGCGGCTACCGTTTTGAAATCGCTTCTTGGACAGCCTCTCAGAATAGATGGCCTGTTCTCGTGGAAACAGGCCATCATCGTTGTAACAGGAAACGAAGGACGTCGCTGCCGACCTACGACAGCCGTGATAAGGACCGGCTGGAGTAGGGCATCGTTGGGAGTGGTTGATTATGCTCTCCACATGGATTCAGAACCGTTTGAGAAAGTCCTCGCCAGTTTTGTGGCCGGGGAACTGGACGCGACGGCGGAGGTGTTTGATCGCTTCCGGGCCCGATTGGTCGCCTTGGCTCGCTCGCGGATTCGAGACCCGCGGCTCCTGGCGAAGTTCGACCCGGAAGACATTGTGCAGTCAGCCTTCTTCACGTTTTGGCGTCGCTGCAAAGAGGGTGAATTTGAACTCGAAGACTGGGACTCCCTGTGGAACCTCCTGGCGAAGATTACCGAGCGTCGTTGCCATAAGTATTGGAAGCACTATGGCAAGACTTCCAAGCGAAACCTCCAACGAGAATCGGCCGATGCCGCGGACGTCAGCTCGCCGTCGTCCGATCCACTGCGTGCCGCGATCGTGACGGACCTGCTGGATCGTGCGCTGCAACAACTCGATGAGAGCTCGCAATTGACACTGGTGTTGAAGCTGCAAGGTTGCACGGAAGCGGAGATTTGCGAGGCCCTCAAATGCTCGATCCGTTCGGTGCGTCGCCGAGCAGCACATATTCGCGAAGTGTTGGAAATGGACGACGACTGAACCCTGTCACGCTGCGGGAGAATTCCATGGAAACCCCCACACTGTCGGCTGCCGCTTGGCTCGAATTGGAAGCGATTGTGTCTCGTTTCGAGGAAGCTCTCCACGACCGGCGACACCCTCGAATCGAGGACTACCTGGTTCCATCCGAGGTTGACCGGGTGACGCTGCTGCTGGAACTGATCGCCGCCGAAGCCGAACATCGCTGGCGGCACGGGGAGACCTTGGACGGCACGGACTACTTGCCCCGCTTCGCGCAGAGACTCACGTCTGCGGTTGATCGAGACCGGCTGGCGGACGTGTTGGACGCCGTGCGGAAGAGCGTTCCCCCGCCTCGGCCTGCGAAAGTCGTGGCGAATGTGGGACGCCTTACCGATTCGCACGCCAACGACAAATCGAGCCAACTGGGGCGGTTTCAGATCCTCGAGCAACTCTCGACACCGACTGCTGGACCAACAAAATCGCCCAGGAAAAAGGCTGCCGGTCGAGCAGATGGTTGATTTGAGACTTTCGAGCACTCGTCCACAACGGTAGGGTGATCCGCTCTTGAGTTGACGGGAATTTGACGGACGTTCGTGGCAAGGGTTTAGCACTTTGCGAATGCCGCGCTCGATCAGGGGTCAGGTCTTCGAGTTTCATTTTTGGCACCGCGAATAGGGCGTGATCTCGGTTGGAATCGCGGTGTGAGAAGAGAGTCAGGGAGGGTTCGTCAGGCCAAAAATAAAATTTGAAGACCTGACCCCGGCTCTTCGGCTCCTCGTCAGGACGTGCGGTTTCAGGATGAGACTTTCGACATGGATGTCACGCTCAGATGAACTGCGGAATCTCCGATGAAAATTTCGAACTGGTTGAGGCACTGGTGGCAGCAACGCCCACGTTCACGTGATTTGGAACGGCGTCGCCTGCGAGGTCGGACCGAAGTTCTCGAACCCCGTTTGGTCCTGACGGTGACGCCAGTGGCCGACTGGTTTAGCGCCGTCCATGCGCCGGATCTCGGCGTTGGCGTCGGCACGTTGCAAGGGGCCTCTGGAACGGCGAGCTTCGTCTCCGGTGATGCGATCGTCGGCACCTGGATCGTGCAATTGACCCTGACAGGACTCGCGACGGCTCACGGACCGCAAGACGTCGAACCGCTGATCGACGGATTCGGTGCGGACTTCACGGTTCTGTCCGGGCTGGGCTTGCCGGGTCAAGTGCTGGTCCAAGCCAGCGCGAGCACTCGCGATGTGGCGTTCACGGCGCTGCAACACAATCCGCTGGTGTTCGCGTTCGAACCGGACACGTACATCATCGGCCCGCAAGAAGCGCCGCAGTTGCTGCCGAATGACACGAGATTGGGCGTGTTGTCCGGCTTGGACAATCGCGATCAGCTCGACGGTTCGTCCGACGCGGACATCGACGCGCCGGAAGCCTGGAACGTCGTGGACTCGAAGCTCGCGCCGTCCACTTCCGTCACGCAAGTCGGCAGCCGCGGGGTCGTTGTCGGCGTGATCGATTCGGGCATCGACTATACGCACCCGGACTTGTACCTCAACGTCTGGATCAATCCCGGCGAAATTCCCGCGGCGCTGCGTGCCGCGCTGGTCGACACGGATGGTGACGGTTTGATTTCGTTCGTCGATCTCAACGCGTTGGCCAATGCCTCGTCGGTCACCGACCGCAACGTCAATCGTTTCATCGACGCCGGCGACTTGCTGGTCGACCCGCGCTGGGCCAACGGCACCGATAACGATCTGAACGGATTCGTCGATGACCTGACCGGCTGGGACTTCTCAACCGTCATCGAAACCAGCAACGGCACGACGTTGTCTCCGGGCGACAACAATCCGATGGACGAATTTCGGCACGGCACGCACGTCAGCGGCATTTTGGGCGCGACTGGCAACAACAATTTGGGCGTGGTGGGAGTGAGTTGGGAAGTCTCGTTACTGCCGTTGAGATTCCTGGGTGCCGACAACAAAGGCTCGACGTCGAACGCGATCCGCGCGATCAATTACGCGACGATGATGCGGACGCGATATCAAACGACGCTGACGGATTCCGCGCTTGTCGACGGCTCGGCCGGTGCGAACATTCGCGTGACCAACAACAGTTGGGGCGGTTCGACCAGCGGCAGCGCGGCGCTGCGTGACGCGATCGCGGCGGAAGGTGCCGCCGATATTCTATTCGTGGCCGCAGCCGGAAACGGCAACGCGCGCGAACAGGGGAACAACAACGATTTACTGCCGTTCTTCCCGGCCAACTATGAGTTGGGCAACGTCATTTCCGTCGCGGCCGTCGATCGCTTCGATCAACTCGCGCCGTTCAGCAATTTCGGCGTGCAGACGGTGGATCTCGCCGCGCCGGGACTCGGGATCCTCAGCACGGTGCCGGGTGGTCGGTTTGGATTTGAAAACGGCACGAGCATGGCCGCTCCGTTTGTCAGCGGCGTCGCCGCGCTGATCGCGTCGATCGCTCCCGATGCCACGGCCACCGAAATTCGCGACGCCATCCTGACGAGCGTGGACTTGATCCCTTCGCTCAATAATCGGGTCGCGACCGGCGGCCGGCTGAATGCGTTCCAAGCGGTGACCACGGACACGATCCACCCGCGCGCGTCGATCGTCGTCGCCGATCTCGCCGATGTCACCGACAGCAAAGCCGGTGAGGTCAGCCAAGGGTTCGGGGTGACTTACCGTGACAACGTGGCCATCGACGCCCTCAGCATCGACCCCCTCGGCATCGACGCGGCCGATGTGATCGTGACCCAGGTCGAGACGGCGCAGCGGTTCGCCGCCAGGCTGACTTTCGCCGATCGGGGCAACGCTTCGGAACGTTTTGCGCGTTATGAGTTCACGCCACCCGGAGGCAGTTGGGGGGCCGAGGACAACGGCACGTACTTGATCGAGTTGGCCGATCATCAAATCCGTGATACCAGCGGCAACTTCGCGGCCGGTCAGAGGCTGGGCACGTTCCACGTCCTGCTGACGCGCGCCGGACAACTCAATGTCGACGACACGACCGACTCAAACGACGAAGCTCCGAACGACACGTTCGCCAAAGATGATCAAGGACGTCGCACGCTCCGCGCGGCGATCCAGGAAGCCAATGCGAATCCCAATCCCAACACGATCGTACTGACGGCCGGTCTTTTCCGTCTCACGCGTGTCGGCATCGAGGAAGACTCTGCCTTCACCGGCGATCTGGACATTACAGAAGAGCTCACGATCGTTGGCTCGTCCAACGGTCGCACGATCATTGATGCGGCCGGACTCGATCGCGTGTTCGATGTGCGGCCCGGTGTCACCTTGCATTTGCAGAACGTGACCATCATCGGCGGATTGGCTCCCTCTGGTGAATCGGGTGGCGGCATTCGCAATGCCGGCACGCTGACGATTGACGCCAGCACGCTGAACAACAACGAGACCTCCGGCGACGGCGGTGCGATCGTCAATCTGACCGGGAGCTCCACCACGCTGACCAACGTCACGCTCTCCGGCAACCGAGCCGCTCGCGGCGCGGGCGCGTTCAACAGCGGTTCGCTCGTCCTGCTCAACACGACCGTGGCCGCGAACACCGCGACGAGCACCGGCGGCGGTTTGTTCAACAACTCCGGAGCAACCACCCGCGCGAAGAACACGCTCGTCGCGACCAACACGGCGACGACCGGTCCGGACTTGAACGGCACATTCCTCTCGGAAGGCAACAACCTGATCGGCATCGCCGATCCGTCGAACCCCACCGGCTTCACCCGCGATGTCGCGGGGAACAAAGTCGGCACTCCCGATCAGCCGCTCGATCCGAAGCTCGGACCGCTCGCCGATAACGGCGGCGTGACGTTCACTCACGAACCGTTGTCGGGGAGTCCCGCCATCGAAGCCGGCAACAACAACGGAGCACCGACCACCGACCAACGCGGACAAATCCGCCTGCCGGGCGGAGTCGGCCATGTGGACATCGGCGCGCACGAGCAACTCTTCGTGGAAATTCACGGTGTGAAATTCCACGACGAGGATGCCGACGGCCTGCAAGACCTCGAAGACACGAACCACAACGGCCAGCTTGATACGGGCGAAGACCTCGACAGCGACGGCGTCCTGGATCAGGAGGTCGGACTGAAAGACTTCCGCATCTATCTCGATCTGAATCGAAACGGCCTGCGCGATTTGGACGAGCCTTCCATGCTGACCCTCGCCGACGGCTCGTTCGCCTTCACTCGGTTGGCACCGGGAACCTACGCGGTGATGGAAGAGCAGACCGACGGCTACGAACAAACCTCGCCGCGCCAGTTGCAATTCCCAGACAGCACATCGAGCACACTGGAAACCGGCGGCAGTCCTTCGGCGGTCGTCACGGCCGACTTCAACGGCGACAGCTTTCCCGACCTCGCGGTTGCGAACCGGCTGTCGCACAACGTCCAGATCTTCCTGAACACCGGCCGAGGGACGTTTCTTCCGCCACTGCCGCCGATCTCCTTGCCGGACAACTCGGCTCCCGTTGCGCTGATCGCCGGCGACTTCACCGGCGACGGAGTGACCGATCTGCTCGTCGCTACGCAAGCCGACAACAAACTGACGTTGCTGCAAAGCCTCGGCAATGGCCAGTTCAGCGCTGTGACAACGTTCGCGCTGACCGCCGGCCCCACAGCGCTGGCTGCCGGTCGCATCGACACCGACACCGACCTGGACCTGATCGTCACGTTCGGTGACATGGACTCCGCCGGCGTCCTGCTCAACGACGGCACCGGTGTCTTCACGCTCGCCGCGACGCTGACCACCGGCGACGATCCGAGCGCCGCCGCGCTCGCCGACTTCGATCGCGACGGAGACCGCGACCTCGTCATCGCCAATCGCGCCGCAGGCTCATTGACCTTCTTCGCCAACACCAACGGCACGTTCAGCAACGGGCGGGATCTCAACTCGGGAGGCATCTCTCCGCAGGCGTTGGCGGTTGAAGACTTCGATCTCGATGGCGATCTCGACGTGATTGTCGCCAACAACGGATCCGCCGGCACGAAATCCATCGCCCTGTTTCTCAATCACGGTAACGCAACCTTCGCGGCGGCCTTCGTCGAGCCGTTCCCGGTCCTGTTCGATCCCTTCGCTGCCTCTGTCACCTTCGCCGGTGGAGCCACTCCCATCGCCGTGCAGGCCGCTGACTTCGACGGCGACGGTGCTCTCGATCTCGCGGTGCTCAATCAAAGCACGAATGCGATTTCGATCCTGCTCAACACGAGTGCAACATCCGCCGGAACAACTTCGGGGCAATCCGATCCAACATCGACTCTGTTTCTGGGTGACAATACAGGCAAGTTGCGAACACTCAATCAGACCACTGGAGTCAGCACGGTGGTTGGTGCATTTGGAACAGCCACGGGAATCCAAGGTCTGACGTCGCGTGCGGGAGACACGGGATTCGTCTACGGAGTAGAAGAAGTCTCGACGACGTCAAGACTGCTGAAGATCAATGTCACCACCGGAGCTGCGACGACATTCACCGGCTTCAGCGCTGCGACGCTGGGAGTTCCAGAACCTTTCGCGACGGCAATCGCCATCTCAGCGCTTGCTCCGGACGTCGCGATCGTTGCCGGCTTCAATGGCGACTCTGGGTCTGCGGGGTTTGGTAATGATTTCATCTGGCGCGTTGATGTGACAACAGGAGCTGTGCTTGGGGCCGCAGTGGCGACCACAGGACTGAATGAGCTGACCTACAGCCTGGATGGTTCTACGCTTTTTGGCACGGATGGCTCCGGCCGATTGGTGACGGTGAATCCCACCACGGGAGCGATCTCAATTGTCGGCTCTCCGGGATTGTCGAGCTTCATCGAAGGACTGGCTTTTCGGCCGAGTGACGGAGCGCTGTTCGCCATCGACGCATTCACTCAAGACAATCTCGTGCAAATTAACCCGTCGACGGGAGCATTGATTCAGGTCATCGGAAACGTGGGGATCGTTGGACCGGAAGGGATCGCGTTTATCTCCGTGAGTGACACGACGGCACCGACTGTGACGAACCGTGTTCCTGCACCCAACGCAACAATCTCAACGTCGAGCACCAACATCGACGTGACGTTTTCCGAAACGGTTGTCGGGGTCGATGCGACGGACTTGGTGCTGACTGGAACCGCAGCCGCGTCGGCCACCAAGGGAACGCCCACCGACCAGGGAGGGAACACATGGCGGTTCCCGGTCAGCGGCTTGGTGAACGGCACACTCAATGTCAGTCTGGCCCCCGACGCGAATGACATGGAAGACTCTGCGGGGAACGACCTGGCGAATGTCACCTGGAGTTACACCGTCGGCATCTTGCAGTTCGATTACGGCGACGCGCCGGATACGAGCGCTGGGACAGGGACCGGCAATTATCAAACATTGCTGGCGAACGGTGGTCCGAGTCATTCCATCAACACCACACAGACGACGTTGTTCTTGGGAGCACGAGTCGATAGCGAGACCAACGCCACTCAAAACTCTCGGTCGAATGGCGACGACTTCACGACTCAGCCGGACGACGAGGATGGATTGATTGAGCCGGCTCAGGACTTGGTGCTGACCGTCAACACGGCTCCGGTTGTGCGTGTGCGGGCGACGAACACGACTGGCTCGTCGGCGACGCTTTACGGTTGGATCGACATCAACCGCGATGGGGTGTTCGACAACGCGACCGAGCGGACTTCCGTGACGGTCCCGACGGCGACCAGCAACGGCACCTTCACGCTGACGTTCCCGACGATCCCAGCCACCGCGACGACGGGAGTCACCTACGCGCGATTCCGATTGAGCGCGGATGCGACTGCGGCAAACTCAACCGGCGCGGCGACGGGCGGCGAAGTGGAAGACTACGCCGCGACGATCACCCAACGCAGCGACAGCACTGTCGACAGCACGAAAACCAAGAAGATCGCCAGCGGCACGAACGGCGGCCCCACGCTCGCGATCTTTGACTTTTTCGGGACTTCCGTCGCATCGCTGGGTGACCTGGACGGCGATGGCGTGACCGATCTGGCCGTCGGAGCTTATCGCGATAGCACAGGTGGCGGGAATCGCGGGGCGTTCTATGTGCAATTCATGAATCCGAACGGCACGGTGAAGAGCAGTGTGAAAATTGCCAGTGGCGTCAATGGCTGCCCCACACTCGCGGACGGTGACCTCTTCGGTGGTTCCGTGGTGTCGCTGGGCGATCTGGATGGCGACGGCATGACCGATCTGGCCGTCGGGGCCGTTGGCGATGACACGAACGGCACAAGTCGCGGAGCAATGTATGTGTTGCTGCTGAACGCGAACGGCACCGTGAAGAGCAGCGTGAAAATTGCCAGCGGCACGAACGGCGGTCCGACGCTCGCGAACTATGACCAACTCGGCTTTTCCGTGGCGTCGCTGGGTGACCTGGATGGCGACGGCGTGACCGATCTGGCTGCCGGAGCCTTCACGGATGACACGAACGGCACGGATCGCGGAGCGGTGTATGTGCTGCTGCTGAACGCGAACGGCACAGTGAAGAGCAGCGTGAAGATTGCCAGCGGCACGAATGGCGGCCCCACGCTCGCGAACATTGACCGCTTCGGCCGCTCCGTGGCATCGTTGGGTGACCTGGACGGAGACGGCGTGACCGATCTGGCCGTCGGAGCTTTTACTGACGACACGAACGGCGCGGATCGCGGGGCGGTGTATGTGCTGCTGCTGAACGCGAACGGCACCGTGAAGAGCAGCGTGAAGATTGCCAGCGGCACGAATGGCGGCCCCACGCTCGCGGACAGTGACCTCTTCGGCGGTTCCGTTGCGTCGCTGGGTGACCTGGACGGCGATGGCGTGACCGATCTGGCCATCGGAGCTTTTCGCGATAACACAGGGGGCACGGATCGCGGGGCGGTCTATGCGGTGCTGTTGAACGCGAACGGCACGGTGAAGAGCAGCGTGAAGATTGCCAGCGGCACGAATGGCGGCCCCACGCTCGCGAACAATGACTACTTCGGTATTTCCGTGGCGTCGTTGGGTGACCTGGACGGCGACGGCATGAGCGAGTTGGCCGTCGGAGCCATTGGCGATGACACGGGGGGCACGAACCGTGGAGCGGTGCATGTGCTGTTCTTGAAGCCGCAACTGTTCGACTTCGGTGACGCGCCGGATACCGGTGCGGGGACGGGCACCGGGAATTACCAGACGTTGGTCGCCAATGGTGGTCCCAGTCATCTCATCAACACGACGCAGACGACGCTGTTCCTGGGAGCCCGTGTCGATAGTGAGACCAATGCCACTCAAAACTCTCGATCGAATGGTGACGACATCACGACGTTGCCGGACGACGAGGACGGATTGATCGAGCCGGCTCAGGACTTGTTGCTGACGGTCAACACGGCTCCGGTGGTGCGAGTGCGGGCGACGAACGCGACTGGCTCGGCGGCGACGCTTTACGGCTGGATCGATTTCAACCGCGATGGCGTGTTCGACAACGCAACCGAGCGGACTTCGGTGACGGTTCCGACGGCGACAAGCAACGGCACGTTCACGCTGACGTTCCCCACGATCCCAACCAGCACCACAGCAGGCGCGACCTATGCGCGGTTTCGATTGAGCACGGACGTAGCGGCGGCGAACTCCACCGGCGCGGCGACGGGCGGCGAGGTGGAAGACTACGCCGCGACGATCACCCACGCAGCGACAGCACCGCCGACAGTTCGAAGACCAAGAAGATTGCCAGCGGAACGAACGGCGGTCCCACGCTCGCGAACTTTGACTACTTCGGTTTTTCCGTGGCGTCGCTGGGTGACTTGGACGGAGACGGTGTGACCGATTTGGCCGTCGGTGCCTCGCGCGATGACACGGGAGGCTCGGATCGCGGAGCGGTCTACGTGCAACTCATGAACGCGAACGGCACGGTGAAGAGCAGCGTCAAGATTGCCAGTGGCACGAACGGCGGTCCCACGCTCGCGGATGGTGACAGCTTCGGCAGTTCCGTGGCGTCACTGGGTGACCTGGACGGCGACGGCGTGGCCGATCTGGCCGTCGGTGCCTATCGCGATGACACGGGAGGCTCGTCACGCGGGGCTGTTTACGTGCAATTCATGAACTCCAACGGCACGGTGAAGAGCAGCGTGAAGATTGCCAGCGGGACGAACGGCGGTCCCACGCTCGCGGATGGTGACCTCTTCGGCCGTTCCGTGGCGTCGTTGGGTGACTTTAACGGCGACGGCGTGACCGATCTGGTCGTCGGAGCCTATGGCGATAGCACGAATGGCTCGGCTCGCGGGGCGGTGCATGTGCTGCTGCTGAATGCGAACGGCACGGTGAAGAATGAAGACACGAATGGCAACAGCTTGCTCGATGCCGGCGAGGACATGAATGGCAATGGCACGCTCGATCTCGGCAGCGTGAAGTTGGCCAGTGGCACGAACGGCAGTTCTACGCTCGCGAACTTTGACCATTTCGGCAGTTCCGTCGCATCGCTGGGTGACCTGGATGGCGACGGCGTGACCGATCTGGCCGTCGGAGTCTATGGCGATGACACCGGGGGCGATCGTCGTGGGGCCGTGCAGGTGCTGCTGCTGAACTCCAACGGCACGGTGAAGAGCAGCGTCAAGATTGCCAGTGGCACGAACGGCGGCCCCACGCTTGCGAACTTTGACGCCTTCGGCACTTCCTTAGCCGCGCTGGGTGACCTGAATGGAGACGGCGTGACCGATCTGGTTGTCGGGGCTGATGGCGATGACACCGGGGGCGATATTCGTGGGGCGGTGCATGTGCTGCTGCTGAACGCCAACGGCACGGTGCAGAGCAGCGTCAAGATTGCCGACAACACGAACGGAGGCCCCACGCTCGCGAACGTTGATCGCTTCGGCCGGTCCGTGGCGTCGCTGGGAGACCTGGATGGTGATGGCGTGATCGAGCTGGCTATCGGAGCCGATGGCGATGACACCGGGGGTACGCAGCGCGGTGCGGTGCATGTGCTGTTCTTGAATCCGCTGCCGATCGACTTCGGCGACGCGCCGGATACCAGTGCGGGAACGGGGACCGGTAATTACCAGACGTTGGTCGCCAACGGTGGCCCCAGTCATGTCATCAACGCCACAAAGACGACGTTGTTCCTGGGAGCCCGTGTCGATGGCGAGACCAATGCCACTCCCAACACCAAGGCGATTGGTGACGACGTTGTCACGGTCTTCGCGCGATCTGCCAGTAACGTGCCGCTGACGATCAACGATCTCGCAACGGCCACGTCGCACCTTGTCGTGAGCGGCAACAATGGAACGCTCGTTGACGTCAATGTCACACTCAATCTGACACACACTTTTGACGGCGACTTGCTCATCACGTTGATCAGTCCGACGGGCACCCAGGTTGTGCTTTCCAATCGCCGGGGCAGTGGTGGCGACAACTTCACCGGCACCACGTTTGATGACGAAGCCGCGAACAGCATCACGGCTGGAACGGCTCCCTTTACTGGCGTCTTTCGTCCGGACGCGAGCCTCAGCGCCTTCGACAACCAGTCCATCAATGGAGACTGGCAGCTCGTGATTGCCGACCAGGCGGGTGGTGATGTCGGCGTGCTGAATTCATGGTCGCTCACGTTCACGACGTTGCCGGACGACGAAAACGGTTTGATCGAGCCGGCTCAGGACTTGTTGCTGACTGTCGGTTCCGCACCGGCCGTGCGCGTGCGGGCGACGAACACGACCGGCTCGACGGCGACGCTTTACGGCTGGATCGACATCAACCGGGACGGCGTCTTCGACAACGGGACCGAACGGACTTCGGTGACGGTCCCGACGGCGACCAGCAACGGCACCTTCACGCTGACGTTCCCGACGATCCCGGCGAACAGCACAGCGGGGACGACCTACGCGCGGTTCCGGTTGAGCACGGACGTGGCCGCGGCGAACTCCACCGGTGAGGCATCCGGCGGCGAAGTCGAAGACTACGTGGCGACGATCACCAGGCTCAGCAACGGCATCGCCGACAGCACGAAGAACGTGAAGATCGCCAATTTAACAAGCGGCGGACCCTTTCTCTCGAACGTTGACTTGTTCGGTGTTTCCGTGGCGTCGCTGGGTGACCTGGACGGCGACGGTGTGACCGATTTGGCCGTCGGAGCGTCGTCAGATAACACGGGTGGCTCGGATCGTGGAGCGGTCTATGTGCTGTTCATGAACACGAACGGCACCGTGAAGAGCAGCGTGAAGATTGCGAACCAGTTAAACGGCGGCCCCACGCTCGCGGACTTGGACAACTTTGGCTCTTCGTTGGCGTCACTGGGAGACTTGGATGGCGACGGCGTGACCGAGTTGGTTGTCGGAGCGTTTGGCGATGACACGGCCGGCACGAGTCGCGGGGCGGCGTATGTGCTGTTCATGAATGCGAACGGCACGGTAAAAAACAGCGTGAAGATTGCGAGTGGGACGAACGGCGGTCCGACGCTCGCCAACTCGGACTCCGTCGGCGGATCGGTAGCGTCGCTGGGTGACTTGGACGGCGATGGTGTCAGCGATCTGGTTGTCGGGGCCGATGGCGATGACACGGGGGGCTCATATCGCGGTGCGGTGCATGTGCTGCTGCTGAATTCCAATGGGACGGTGAAGAGCAGCGTAAAAATCGCGAGCGGCATGAACGGCGGCCCCAATCTCGCGGACTTCGACTTGTTCGGTCGTTCCGTGGCATCGCTGGGTGACCTGGATGGGGACGGCGTGACCGATCTGGCTGTCGGGGCAGGGGCGATGACGCGAATGGCTCGAATCGCGGGGCGGTGCATGTACTGCTGCTGAACGCGAACGGCACGGTGAAGAGCAGCGTGAAGCTGGGCAGCGACACCAACGGCGGCCCCACGCTCGCGGACTTGGACCTCTTTGGCTCTTCGTTGGCGTCACTGGGAGACTTGGATGGCGACGGCGTGACCGATCTGGCTGTCGGGGCTTTTGGCGACGACACGGGAGGGAATTCTCGCGGATCAGTACATGTGTTGTTGCTCAATGCGAACGGGACCGCGAAAAGCAGCGTGAAGTTGGGTAGCGGAACGAACGGCGGCCCCACGCTCGCGAATAATGACCAGTTCGGCAGTTCCGTGGCCTCATTGGGAGACCTCAATGGAGACGGCGTGACCGATCTGGCCGTCGGGGCCTTTAGTGATGACACCTTTGGAAGCGACACCGGCGCGGTGCATGTGCTGTTTTTGAAAACTCTGCCCGACTTCGGCGATGCGCCAGATACCGGAGCCGGGACTGGGACCGGCAATTACCAGACGTCTTTGGCCAACGGTGGTCCCAGCCACGACATCACCACGACGCAGACCACGCTGTTCCTGGGAGCTCGTGTCGATGGCGAAGCGGATGCCACTCAAAACGCCAAGGCTAATGGCGACGATAAGACAACCTCACCGAACGACGAGGATGGCTTGATCGATCCGGCTCAAGATTTGGTGCTGACGGTCGGTACGGCTCCGGTCGTGAGAGTGCGGGCGACGAACACGATCGGCTCGACCGCAACGCTTTACGGCTGGATCGACATCAACCGCGACGGCGTGTTCGACAACGGGACCGAGCGAACTTCGGTGACGGTTCCCACCTCGACGACCAACGGCACATTCACGCTGACGTTCCCAACGATCCCGGTTGGCACAGCGGCCGGAGCGACCTACGCGCGGTTTCGATTGAGTACCGACGTGGCGGCGGCGAACTCGACCGGAGCAGCGACGGGCGGCGAGGTGGAAGACTACGCCGCAACGATTACTCAACGCAGCGACGGTACTGCCAGCAGCGCGAAGACCGTGAAGATCGCCAGTAGCACGAACGGCGGCCCCACGCTCGCGAATTATTATGGCTTCGGCGTTTCCGTGGTGTCGCTGGGTGATTTGGACGGTGACGGTGTGACCGATCTGGCCGTCGGGGCCAATGCCGATCGCACGGGGGGGTACGCTCGCGGGGCGGTAAATGTGCTGTTCATGAACGCAAACGGCACCGTGAAGAGCAGTTTGAAATTGGCCAGTGGCACGAACGGTGGCCCCACGCTCGCGGACAATGACCGTTTCGGCAGTTCCGTGGCAGCGCTTGGTGACCTGGACGGCGACGGCGTGATTGACCTAGCCGTTGGGGCCAGACGCGACAGCACCGGGGGCAATGCTCGCGGGGCAGTACATCTGCTGCTGCTCAACGCGAATGGCACGGTGAAGAGCAGCGTGAAGATTGCTAGCGGCACGAACGGTGGCCCCACGCTCGCGGACGGTGACTACTTCGGCTGTGCTGTGGCGTCACTGGGTGACCTGGACGGCGACGGTGTGACCGATCTGGCCGTCGGGGCCTATCGCGATGACACGGGGGGTTCCACCTTCGGTGCAGTGCATGTGCTGCTACTAAACGCGAACGGCACAGTGAAGAGCAGCGTGAAGATTGCCAGTGGCACGAACGGCGGACCCACGCTCGAAGGCGATGCTCGCTTCGGCGTTTCCGTGGCGTCGCTTGGTGACTTGGACGGGGATGGCGTCACCGATCTAGTGGTCGGAGCATCCGGCACCGACATGGGGGGCTCAGATCGTGGAGTGGTGTATGTGCTGCTGCTGAACTCGAACGGTACGGTGAAAAGCAGCGTGCCGCTGGCCAGCGGCGTGAACGGCGGCCCCACTCTCGCGAACAGTTCCTTCTTCGGCAGTTCCGTGGCGTCACTAGGTGATCTGGATGGCGACGGCGTGACCGATCTAGCCGTTGGAGCCGAACTCGATGACACGGGGGGCACGAATCGCGGGGCAGTGCATGTGCTGCTGCTGAACTCGAACGGTACGGCGAAGAGCAACCTGAAGATTGCCGGCGGTTTGAACGGCAGCCCCACGCTTGCGGACAGTGACCGCTTCGGTAGTTCCGTGGCATCGCTGGGTGATTTGAATGGCGACGGCGTGCTCGATCTGGCCGTCGGGGCCAGTGGGGATGACACAGGCGGCGGTGGTCGCGGGGCAGTGTATGTGCTGTTTTTGAATCCCGCCGTCGACTTCGGCGATGCGCCGGATACTGGGACGGGAACAGGGACCGGCAATTACCAGACGCTGCTGGTCAACGGTGGGCCAAGTCATAACATCGCCACAACACGGACCACGCTATTCATGGGAGCCCGTGTTGATGGTGAGGCCGATGCGACTCAAAACACGCGCGCGAACGGCGACGACATCTCGACATTGCCGGACGATGAAGATGGATTGATCGAACCGGCTCAGGACTTGTTGCTGACGGTTGGCTCGGTTCCGGTCGTGCGCGTACGGGCGACGAACACGACTGGCTCGGTGGCGACGCTTTACGGCTGGATCGACTTCAACCGCGACGGTGTGTTCGACAACGCGACCGAGCGGACTTCGGTCGTCGTTCCCACCGCCACGACCAATGGCACGTTCAACCTGACGTTCCCAACGATCTCAACCAGCACGTCGGCGGGAGCAACCTACGCGCGGTTCCGGTTGAGCACAGACGTGGCGGCGGCGAACTCGACCGGCGCAGCGACGGGCGGCGAGGTCGAAGACTACGCCGCGACAATCACCCTACGCAGTGATGGCACCGTCGACAGCGCGAAGACCAAGAAGATTGCCAGCGGCACGAATGGTGGTCCGACGCTCGGTGACGATGATCTTTTCGGGAGGTCCGTGACGTCGCTGGGTGACCTCAATGGTGACGGTGTCACCGATTTAGCGGTCGGAGCACCGCGTGACGATGTCTCCGGATTCAATCATGGTGGCGTGCATGTGTTGTTCATGAGTGCGAATGGCACGGTATCAAGCACCGTGAAAATCAGTGGCGGTGTCGGTGGTGGACCGACCTTGTCAGACCAGGATTTCTTTGGCGAGTCGGTGACCAACCTTGGTGATGTTGACGGTGACGGCGTCGTTGACCTGGCGGTCGGTGCCTATGGCGATCGCACCGGGGGCGGCGCGAGAGGGGCCGTTTACATCGTGTTTCTCAACGCCAACGGCACCGCCAAGAGCACGACGAAAATCGCCAGTGGGACGGGCGGCGGCCCGACGTTGGCCAATTACGATCGTTTCGGCCGCTCCGTCGCGGCGCTCGGCGACCTCGATGGCGACGGTGTCGAAGATGTGGCGGTCGGTGCGTCGGAAGACGCCACGGGCGGAATTCAGCGTGGTGCGGTGCATGTGCTGTTTCTCAATTCCAACGGCACCGTGAAAAGCCTGAGCAAGATTGCCAGTGGCACAGGCGGTGGCCCCTCGCTGGCCAATGGCGATAACTTCGGTCAGTCCGTTGCAGCGGTGGGCGATCTGGATGGAGATGGAGTGACCGATCTGGTGGTCGGCGCGTACGGAGACGATACGGGCGGGACTCAACGCGGAGCGGCCTATGTCTTGTTGATGAATACCAACGGCACGGCGAAGAGCACAGTCAAAATCGCGAGCGGTACAAACGGCGGTCCGACACTCGCCAATGATGACCGTTTCGGCAGTTCCGTGGCTGCGCTCGGCGATCTCGACGGGGACGGCGTGAAAGATGTGGCGGTCGGCGCTCAGGCGGTCGACACCGGCGGCAATTATCAGGGCGCGGTTCATGTGCTCTTGTTGAACTCGTCGGGGACGGTCAAGAGCGTCGTCGAAATCGCCAACGCCACGAACGGAGGCCCAAGTCTTTCGGACTTTGACCAATTTGGACAGTCCGTAGCAATCATTGGTGATCTCGACGGCGATGGAGTCGCCGATTTGGCGGTGGGCGCAAGCGGTGACGACACTGGCGGAACCACGCGCGGTGCGGTGCATGTGCTGTTCTTGAAAGCGCTCACCGTGACCGACTACGGAGACGCGCCGGATACTGGCGCGGGGACGGGGACCGGCAATTACCAGACGTTGTTGGCCAACGGTGGTCCGAGCCATGTCATCACCACGACGCAGAGCACGCTGTTCCTGGGAGCTCGTGTCGATGGCGAGACCAATGCCACTCAAAACACCAGGGCCAATGGTGACGACATCACGACGTTGCCGGATGACGAGGACGGATTGATTGAGCCAGCTCAGGACTTGGTGCTGACGGTCAACACGGCTCCGGTCGTGCGGATGCGGGCGACGAACACGAGCGGCGCAGAGGCGACGCTTTACGGTTGGATCGACTTCAACCGGGACGGTGTGTTCGACAACGCGACCGAGCGGACCTCGGTGACAGTCCCTACAGCGACCATCAACGGCACGTTCACGCTGAC
This sequence comes from Planctomyces sp. SH-PL62, assembly GCA_945905295.1. Classification (GTDB taxonomy): domain Bacteria; phylum Planctomycetota; class Planctomycetia; order Planctomycetales; family Planctomycetaceae; genus SXKJ01. The sequence goes on from CAMDPX010000001.1 coordinate 58,686, forward strand.
GTTCCCGACGATCCCGACCAGTACCACAGCGGGTGCCACCTACGCGCGGTTCCGGTTGAGCACGGACGTCGCGGCAGCAAACTCGATTGGTTCCGCGTCGAACGGCGAAGTGGAGGACTACTCCGCGACAATCACCCAACGCAGCAACAGCACCGTCGACAGCGCGAAGAACGTGAAGATTGCCAGCGGCACAAACGGCGGCCCCACGCTCGTGGACAGTGATTTCTTCGGAAGCTCCGTGGCGTCGATTGGTGACTTGGATGGCGATGGCGTGACCGATTTGGCGGTTGGCGCCGTTGGCGACGACACCGAGGGCGCGGATCACGGGGCATTGTACATCCAATTCATGAACTCGAACGGCACGGTGAAGAGCAGCGTGAAACTGGCCAGCCGCACGAATGGTTTTCTCCAACTCTTTGGCGATTCTGACTTGATGGGCAGTTCCGTAGCCTCGCTGGGGGATCTCGACGGTGACGGCGTGACCGAGTTAGCCGTTGGTATCCCAGGAGGTGACAAAGTGAATGGCACGGATAGCGGATACGTCTATGTGCTCTTCATGAACGCGAACGGCACGGTGAAGAGTACCACGGAGTTGGTCAGAGCAATCAACGGGGTACCCACGCTGGTGGACGGTGACCGATTCGGCAGTTCCGTGACGTCGTTGGGTGACCTGGACGGAGACGGTGTGACCGATCTGGCTGTCGGAACTCCTGGTGATGACACCGGGGGCGACTCCGATCGCGGAGCGGTGTATGTGCTGTTGCTGAACGCCAATGGCACGGTGAAGAGTTCGACTAAAATAGCCAGCGGCACAAACGGTAGTCCCACACTTGCGAGCGGTGATTTCTTCGGTAGTTCCGTGGCATCGCTGGGTGACTTGGACGGAGACGGCGTGACCGATCTGGCCGTTGGAGCCGATCGCGATGACACGAACTTCACGGATGGCGGAGCGGTGCATGTGCTGCTGTTGAACGCGAATGGCACGGTGAAGAGCAGCGTGAAGATTGCCAGTCCCACGCTCGCGAGTGGTAACCAATTCGGCAGTTCCGTGGCGTCGCTGGGTGACCTGGACGGAGACGGCGTGACCGATCTGGCCGTCGGGGCCGATCGAAATAACACGGGTGGGGCGTCTCGCGGGGCGGTGCATGTGCTGCTGCTGAATGCGAACGGCACGGTCAAGAGCATCGTGAAGTTGGCCAGCGGCACGAACGGCGGCCCCACGCTCGCGAGCGGTGACTACTTCGGCAGTTCCGTGGCGTCGCTGGGTGACCTGGACGGCGACGGCGTGAACGATTTGGCCGTGGGTGCCATGCTTGATGACACAGGGGGCTCGAATCGCGGGGCGGTGCATGTGCTGTTCTTGAGAGATCTGAACACGGCTCCGGTTTTCACTTCGTCAGCCAGTCCGAGCGTGGCGGAGAACGCGACCTCGGTGGTCACGCTCGCGGCTACGGACGCGGACTTGGATGTGGTCACGTTTTCGATCACCGGCGGAACCGATGAAGCCAAATTCGAGATCGTCAACGGCGTGTTGCGCTTCAAAGCGGCTCCCAACTTTGAAAGCCCGACGGACGCGAATGCTGACAACGTCTACCTCGTGCAAATTCAGGCTGACGATGGCAAAGGGGGCACCACTGCGCAGTCCGTCACCGTCTCGGTGACCGACGTGAATGAGTTCGATCCGGCTCTGAGCGACGCGAGCTTCAGCGTGGCGGAGAACTCGGCGAACGGCACAGCGGTCGGAACCGTGACGGCCACGGATGCGGATGCGACCAAGGCATTCAGTTACAGCATCACGGCCGGGAACGGTTTGGGCATCTTCGCGATCAATGCCTCAACCGGGGCGATCACGATTGCGAACACCACGAATCTGGATCGGGAGTCGGTTGCGGCGGTGCCGTTGACGGTACAAGTCAGCGACGACGGACCAGGCACGGCACGGACCAAGACTGCTACCGTGACCGTCACGGTGAATGATGTGAATGAGTTCGATCCGGTGCTGGCCGACTCGACCTTCGGCGTGGCGGAGAACGCGGCGAACGGTACGGCGGTCGGGATGGTGGCGGCTACGGATGCGGACGCGACGAAGACATTCAGCTACAGCATTACGGCTGGGAACAGCTTGGGCATCTTCGCGATCAACTCCTCAACCGGCGCGATCAGCGTGGCCGACAAAACCAACTTGAATCGGTCGCTCTCGTCGGTGCCGTTGACGGTGCAAGTCAGCGATGGCGGACCAGGCACCGCTCGAACTGACCCAGCCACTGTGACCATCAATGTGGCAGGTTTTACTTTGAGCAAGACGACGGCGTCCGTCAGCGAAGCCGGGACAACTGACACATTCACCGTGGTCCTGGCCTCACCGCCCGCTTCCAACGTCGTGCTGTCTGTCACGAGCAGCGATACCGGCGAAGCCTCCGTGAATATGGCGACGCTCACGTTCACGACGGCCAACTGGAACGTCGCGCAGACCGTCACCATTACTGGCGTCAACGACGACCTCATTGACGGCACGCAGAACTCGGTGATTACCGTCAGCGTGGTCGATGGCTCGTCCGACGACGTTTACGATCCGCTCGCCGATCAAACGGTGGCCGTCTCCACGAGCAACATCACCACGGCGGGCTTCAGCGTCACGCAATCCGGAGCCGATACGAGCGTCAGCGAGTCGGGGACAACCGACACGTTCACGGTCGTGCTGACCGCGCAGCCGAATTCGAATGTCGTGCTCTCGGTCGGCAGCAGTGACACCGGCGAAGCGAGCGTCTCGCCCGTGACGCTCACGTTCACTTCGGCCAATTGGAACGTGGCGCAGACCGTGACGACCACCGGAGTCGATGACAATTTGATCGACGGCACGCAGACATCGACGATCACGGTGAGCGTGGTCGATGGCTCGTCCGACAACAATTTCGATTCGCTCGCCGATCAAACGCTGACGGCTGCGACAACCGACAACGATGTGGCGGGGTTTTCCGTCGTGCTGACCACGGGGGCCACGGTGCCTGTGAATGAGTCGGGGTCCAGCAATTCCTTCACCGTCGAACTCCTCGCGCAGCCCGATTCGGATGTGGTGATCTCCGTGAGCAGCAACGACACCGGCGAAGCCGCCGTCTCTCCGGCAATGCTCACATTCACTGCGGCGAACTGGAATGTCGCGCAATCCGTGACCGTGACCGGTGTCGACGACCAACTTATCGACGGCACGCAGACTTCCACGATCACCTTGAGCGTGGTTGATGCCCTCTCCGACAACAATTTCGATGCGGTCGCCGATCAAACGGTGACGGCCGCGACCAGCGACGACGACGCGGCGGGCTTCACCATCACGGAGTCAGGCGGTTCGACGAGCGTCACGGAAGCCGCGACGACCGATACATTCACCGTCGTGCTGAATCGACAACCCAATTCGGATGTCGTGTTCTCGGTCAGCGGCAACAACCTGGCGGAAGCCACGGTCTCGCCAGTCACGCTCACGTTTACAACGGCGAATTGGAATGTCGCGCAGACCGTCACCGTCACCGGCGTGAACGATGACCTCATTGACGGCACGCAGACCTCGACGATCACCGTGAGCGTGTTCGATGCCGCGTCAGACGACAATTTTGATTCGGTCGCCGACAAGACCGTGACCGCCACCACGACGGACGACGAAGTGGCGGGCTTCATCATCACACAGAGCGACGGTTCGACGAGTGTGAGCGAAACCGGGACAACGGATACCTTCACGATCGTGCTGAAGGCTCAGCCGAATTCGGATGTCGTGCTCTCGGTCGGCAGCAACGACACCGGCGAAGCGACTGTCTCGCCGACAACGATCACCTTCACGGCGGCGAATTGGAATGTCGATCGGACAGTCACCGTCACTGGCATCAATGATGATTTGGTGGATGGCACGCAGAACTCGACGATCACCGTGAGCGTGGTCGATCTGTCATCCGACGACAACTTTGATGCGGTTGCCGATCAGACAGTGACGGCCGCGACGACCGACGACGACGTGGCGGGCTTCACGCTCACGCCCACGGGCGGTTCGACGATTGTGAATGAAGCCGGAGCGACGGACACATTCACGGTCGTGCTCACCGGACAACCGCTGACGGATGTCGTGCTTTCGGTGAGCAGCAGCGATAACGGTGAAGCGACCGTCGCACCGACGACGCTCACCTTCACCACGGCCAATTGGAATGTGGCGCAGACCGTCACGGTCGCTGGCGTGGACGACAACCTGATTGACGGCACGCAGGAATCGACGATCACCGTCAGTGTGGTCGATGGCTCGTCGGACAATGCTTTTGATTCGCTCGCCGACCAGACGCTGACGGCCTCGACGACGAACGACGACATGGCGGGTTTCACGATCACCCAAACGGGGGGGGCGACCAGCGTCACGGAAGCCGGGACGACGGATAGCTTCACGATCGTACTGAATGCTCAGCCGGACTCGAATGTCGTGCTCTCGGTCGGCAGCAGCGATACCGGTGAAGCGACCGTCTCGCCGCCGACAATCACCTTCACGGCGGCGAATTGGAATGTCGCTCGCACCGTCACCGTCGCTGGTGTGAATGATGATCTGGTGGACGGCACGCAGAACTCGACGATCACGGTGAGCGTGGTCGATCTGACTTCGGACGACAACTTTGATTCGGTCGCCGATCACACGGTGACGGCCGCGACGACCGACGACGACGCGGCGGGCTTTACGCTCACACCCACGGGCGGTTCGACGATTGTGAGTGAAGCCGGAGCGACGGACACGTTCACGGTCGTGCTCACCGGACAACCGCTTTCGGATGTCGTGCTCATGGTGAGCAGCAGCGACAACGGCGAAGCGACGGTCTTGCCCACGACGCTCACCTTCACCACGGCCAATTGGAATGTGACGCAGACCGTCACGGTCACTGGCGTGGATGACAACCTGATTGACGGCACGCAGGATTCGACGATCACTGTGAGTGTGTTCGCTGGCTCGTCGGACGACGCTTTTGATTCGCTCTCCGACAAGACGCTGACGGCCTCGACGACCAACGACGACGTGGCCGGTTTCACGATCACACAAACGAGTGGTTCGACGAGTGTCAGTGAAGCCGGGACAACGGATACCTTCACGATCGTGCTGACGGCTCAGCCGAACTCGGATGTGGTGTTCTCGGTCAGCAGCAACGACACCGGCGAAGCGACGGTCTCGCCAGCGACGATCACCTTCACGGCGGTGAATTGGAATGTCGCTCAGACCGTCACCGTCGCTGGCGTGAATGAAGACCTGGTTGACGGCTCGCAGAACTCGACGATCACCGTCAGCGTGGTTGACCTGTCTTCCGACGACAACTTTGATTCGGTCGCCGATCAGACGGTGACGGCCGCGACGATCGACGATGACGTGGCGGGCTTCACGCTCACGCTCACGGACGGATCGACGATCGTGAGTGAAGCCGGAACGACGGACACGTTCACGGTCGTGCTGACCGGACAACCGCTTTCGAATGTCGTGCTCTCGGTGAGCAGCAGCGATACCGGCGAAGCGACCGTCTCGCCGACGACGATCACCTTCACCACGGCCAATTGGAATGTGGCGCAGACCGTCACGGTGACTGGCGTGGACGACAACCTGATTGACGGCACGCAGGAATCAACGATCACCGTCAGCGTGGTCGATGGATCGTCGGACAATGCTTTTGATCCGCTCGCCGATCAGACGCTGACAGCCTCGACGACCAGCGACGACGTGGCGGGTTTCACGATCACACCAACGGATGGTTCGACGAGCGTCACGGAAGCCGGGACGACGGATACTTTCACAATCGTGCTGACGGCTCAGCCGAACTCGAATGTCGTGCTCTCTGTCGGCAGCAATGACACCGGCGAAGCGACCGTCTCGCCGCCGACGATCACCTTCACGACCGCGAATTGGAATGTCGCTCGGACAGTCACGGTCACTGGCGTGAATGACGACTTTGTGGACGGCACGCAGAACTCGACGATCACCGTGAGCGTGGACGTTGCGTCTTCCGACAACAACTTTGATTCGCTCGCCCCCCAGACAGTGACCGTTGCAACGGCGGACGACGAGACGGCGGGCTTCACCATCATTCAAAGCGGTGGCTCGACGACGGTCAGCGAATCCGGGACGACCGACACCTTCACCGTGGCGCTGACGGCTCAACCGAATTCGAATGTCGTGCTGTCGGTGACGAGTAACGACACCGGCGAAGCGACCGTCGGACCGGCAACGCTGACGTTCACGCCCATCAATTGGAACATCGCGCAAATTGTCACCGTCACCGGCGTCAGTGACTCATTGATTGATGGCACACAAACGTCGCTGATCACCTTAAGAGTGGTCGATGCCTCTTCGGACGACAACTTCGATTCCGTCGCCGATCAATCAGTGACGGTCACGACCACTGTCAACGCGGCACTGACGGTCAACAACCTTTTGGATAAGTCTGACCTCACCCCGGGCGACGGCGTCGTCAACACCGGGACGGCCAACGAAGTCACGCTGCGAGCGGCGGTGATGACCGCCAATCAAATCGCGGGCGACGACGAGATCGTGTTGTCGGCCGGCACTTACACGCTGACCATTGCCGGGAGAAACGAAAGCTTGTCCGCGACGGGAGACCTCGATGTGAATTCCGGCTACCTGCGCATTCGCGGAGCCGGAATCGGGCAGACGATTATCGACGCGAGCGGACTCGATCGGCTCTTCCAAGTCCATCCCGGCGCGACGTTGGAGTTGGTGGGACTCACGTTGCGAAACGGCGACGTCGGGCTGGTGGGCGGTTTGCGGGTGGACTTTGGCGGTGCTGTCGAGAATCAAGGGACATTGATCACCACGAATATCGAGTTCCTCAACAACAAGGCCAACCGAGGGGGTGCCATTTACAACCTGGCCGCGACGTCGCTGACTGTCAGCCAGTCACGATTCGACGGCAACGAAGCGACGGGAGTTGACTCACGCGGTGGAGCCATCGCGACTCCCAGTACAGGGACGATGCCGACGGTCACCATCAATGACAGCTTGTTCCAAAACAATCGCGCGGGGACGGCGGGCGGAGCGATCAGCAGCCGGGCCAATCTGAGCATCAGCCGCACCACGCTGAGTGCCAACTCGGCGCTCTCCGGCGCAACCGGTCCGTTTATTGGCGGGGCGTTGTTCATCGACAGCGGTTCGACGGCGACGATCTCGGACAGCACGTTCGATCACAATCTCGCCAAGCAAGCGGGTTCACCCAACACACGCAGCGGCGGCGCGATCTCCTCCAGAGGCAATGTCACGATCGTCAACTCCACGTTCTCGGCCAACGAAGCCGAGACCGATGGCGGTGCGATTCAGCACCAGACGGGGACACTGAGTCTCCGGCAGGTGACCATCGCCGAGAACAAGGCGGGCAACCGCGGTGGTGGAGTGGCTCGCGGCCCCTCAGGAACCATCAACGTGATCAACACGTTGATCGCGACCAACACCGCGACCACCGGTGATCCGGACGTCTCTGGGACGTTCCAGTCGCAGGGCCACAACTTGATCGGGAACGCCGCTGGAGCCGTGGGGTTTGTGAACGGAGCCAGCGGAGATTTCGTGGGGAGCAGCGTGGTTCCCATCAATCCTCTGATCGGCCCGTTGGCCGACAACGGCGGTCTCACAAAGACACATGCTTTGCTGGTTTCACAAGTCGGCGATTCGGTCACGTTTAGTCCTGCGGTTGATGCGGGAAACAACGCGGGAGCGACGGCCTTCGATCAGCGCGGACGGCCGCGCGTCATCGACAGTGACAATCAGAACGGAGCCAAGATCGATATTGGTGCTTACGAACTGCCGACCAGCCGGCGTCCCGATTTCAGTCCGCAGACTTTCCGCATTGATGAGAACAGGCCGATCGGCGCGCTGGTCCAAAGAGTTGTCGTCTCGGACCCGGACGACAATCTGTCGTCGGTGCGAATCATCGGCGGCGATCAAGCCGCATTCACGTTCGACTCCGTGACGCACGATCTGTTCCTGGCCACCGCCGTCGACTTTGAGTCTCGGAGTTCTTACTCGCTCACGCTGGAGGCGACGGACACGCAAGGGTTGAGGCGTTCGGCGGTGATCACCGTCAACGTCAATGACCTAAATGAGGCACCGTTGCTGATTGGCAGCGGGCTTGACGATCGCGTCCGTCAGGACGGCGAAGTGGACGAAATCGTCGACTTGGCCTTGTTGTTCAAGGATCTCGATGCCGGCGACTCGCTCACCTTTAACGTCCCGCAGAATTCCAATCCTGATCTCGTCGCGGTCCAGCTCGAGAATGAGCACGAGTTGCGGTTCACTTATCACACGTACGATGCCGGTCAGAATCGGACTCCATCGACGGTCAGAGTTCGAGCCACGGATGCTGCTGGACTGTTCGTGGAAGACACGCTGACCGTGTCGGTCACACCGCAGCGGACCATCGAATACGCCCTGGTCGTGGTCAACGATCGGACTCTGGAGGCGACCCGCGCCACTTTGCCGACTCTGGTCACGACGTTGTTACCTGACCAGGACTTCTTCGTCGAAGTATGGGTTCGCGATCTGCTCGTGGCTGGCCGACCGACGTTTCCACGCGGTCTGACCGCGGAGGATGCCACTCAGGGCCTCATCACGGCAGGAATCGACCTGCGGTTTGATCCGAGCCTCTCGACGTTCGACGCAATCCTCGCCTCCGGAGCCTTTGGAATTGCGCAGGTTGCGGACGACATGGAAGATCCGAACTTGAGCGGTCTGATCGATAATCTGCATGGCGAGCCGCTCTTCGCCGACGCGGGGACGAAGACACAATTTGGACGGCTGGCTTCGATCCGCTTCCATTCCGCGGCGCAGACCTCCGGATTGCAGACGTTTCGGCTCGAACTCAGCGGCAACGAAACTCCTACGCGCCGCGTCCTGCTCACGAACGACGAAGGGGTCGCGGTCGATCCCTCGCAGATTTCGCGCGGCAATTCGGTCAATGTGGGCATCGACCCCGTGCCAGGCGCGACGGGACTGTTTGTGTTTGAGAAAGAAGTGCTTTTGGGACCAGACGTGACCTCGCCGAACGCACTCGCCGTCGCAGACTTTGACGGCCGCAGTGGTGTGGACCTCGTGACCGTCAACGGGAATTCCGACAACAACGCGCGCGTGCTGCTGGCCGCGCCGCAACTCGGATACACGCTCACGCTCAATCCCGGCGACATCGCGACGGGAGTGAACTTCGGCAACCGCGCGCTGGCGGGTGAGATTCGCGGCGTCGTGTTCGTGGATGCCGACGGCGACGCGGCGCAGTCATCCACCGAAGCGGGGCTGGCCCACCAAAATGTGTTTCTCGATTTGAATAACAACGGCACCTTCGAACCCGGTGTTGACAGCTTCGTTGATCGCGATCGGGACGGTGTGTTTGACCCAGACCTGGATGGCACGGACGCGTCGGGTGAGTACGTGTTTTCGAATCTGAAGTCGTTGCACAACTATACGGTCAGCTTGGTGACGCCCACGGACTTCGTACTCACGACGCCGACGGCGAACAGCGGTCGGTATCAATTCGTGCTGGGTGCCGGACAGACGCGAGACGACGTCAACTTCGGCGTCACGTCGTCGCAAACCGGCGGGCAGTCGAGCGGTGCCAACGTCACAGGCTCCGTGTTCAATGATCTGAATCGCAACCGAATCAAGGATGCGGGTGAGGGACTCGTGGGCTTCGTGGTCTATGTCGACCGGAATAACAATCGCGTACTCGACACCAACGAGCCGTTCGCGACAACGACTGCCGATGATGCCAGCACACCCACCGTGGACGAACGGGGCAACTACACCATTCAGAGTGTGCTGCCTGGAACTTATCCCGTTCGCGTCGTTGCGACTGGCACCGGGATGCGGCAGACGTCGCCGCTGACGAATCAGTTCAGCCGCACCTTGTTGACGGCGGGAGGCGGCCCGCAAGCGGTGGCGTTCGGCAATTTCAACGCCGATGCGCTGCCGGACATCGCCGTCGCGAACGAAGACACCAGCAACGTCAGCTTGTTTCTGCAATCGGCCACGGGGTACGGCGGGACTCCGTCGGAACTGGAACTCGGCTCGCAACGCGGCTTCGGGGCCTTCGCCGTGGTCTCTGGAAACTTCGATGGTCTGAACAATGGCGATGACCTGGCGGTCGCGAACTTGTACACGAACAACGTCTCGATTTTGCGAAACACGAATGGCGCGTTCTCGGCCCCCGTGAACGTCACGGTCGGTTCCATGCCGCGCTCGATCATCGCGGTGGACCTGGATGGCGATGTCGATCTGGATCTCGTGACCGTCAATGAACTCGGTCACAACATTTCGATTCTGATGAATAACGGTTCGGGGACGTTCGCGGCGGCGGTGTCCGTGCCGTTGGGGACCGTGCCGCAGGCGATTGCGGCGGCCGATGTCACCGGAGACGGCAAGCTGGACTTGCTCGTCACACTGCGCGATGCCAAACAGGTCGCGATCCTCAAGAACAATGGCAGCGGTGGCTTCACGGTCAATACGGCCAATCCCATTCAACTGGTGCCCGTCGGCGACCTCCCCGTCGGGATCACCACCGGCGATTTTAACGGCGACCTCAAACAAGACTTCGCGGTCACGAAGTTCAATTCCAACTCCGTGGCCGTGTGGCTCAATCCTGGCAACGGCGTGTTCACCAGCGTGACACCGCAATCGTTCGCGGCAGACATTGGTCCGGCGGCGATTGTGGCCGTGGATCTCGAAGGGGACGGCGATCTCGATCTGGCCGTCACGCATCAAGCCAACTCCAACGTCGCCGTCACGCAAGACGTGAGCCTGTTGCGGAACGACGGCACGGGCCGATTCTTGTCACCGGAATCCGCCGGCGTGCTTAACTTGTCATCCGGCGCGCTGCGGTTCTCGATCGCGGCCCGCGACATTGATGCCGATGGCGATCCCGACTTGATCGTCGCCGACAAGGACAGCGAGCGAATTTCGGTGCTGACGAATCAACTGCAATCCGGCGCGGGGGTCGCTCGCGTCGGTGCGAACAACGCGCTCGGCGGCGACTTCACGTTCGAAAGCACCTTCGCTGGCCAGTTACAGATCGACCTGACCGGCGCACAAAGCGTCGTCGTGCGTGCCGCGAGCGGCGATCTGGAAGTGCTGAAAAACGGTGTGGTCGATGAATCGCTGCGCGGCGTCAGCGCGGCGAGGGTGCAGACCATCACGATCAACGGCGGCGACGGCAACAACGTCATCGACTTGAGCGGCGTCCTCACGTCTGCGTTCACGAATGCCGGCGGAGTCGGCGTGACGATTCATGGCGGCGCGGGAAGCGACAGCATCCTCGGCACTCAGTTCGCCGACAACATCACCGGCGATGCCGGGGACGATACGGTCAACGGTGGCGGCGGCAACGATTCCATCAGCGGCGGTGCCGGCACTGATTCACTCAACGGCGAGGCGGGAGCCGATCTGTTGGCGGGCGGCACCGGCAACGACATGCTCGTGTGCGGGATGGGCAACGACATTCTGAGCGTCGCCAATGACAGCGATGCGGCCCTCACAACGTCGCTGCGATTCAGTCGGGCGATCGGTGCCGCGCCGCTGGACGACACGTTGCAAGAAATCGAACTGGCTGAGTTCACCACGGGGTTCGCGATCTTGGAAGGCCCGGACGAGCAGACGGTCTCACTCTCCGACGTCATCGCGCTCGGTGCGAGTCTGTCGTACCAAGTCGAAGTCACCAGCGATAACACCTCCGTGATTCCCCATCCCAGCGTCGTCTACACGTCGCCGGAAACAACCGGCAGTCTGCGATTCACGCCCGTCAGCGATGCGAGCGGTGTGGCCAAGATCACGGTCATCGTCCGCGGTTCCGGTTCCGACAACACGTTCGGAAACGAAAACGACGTGACCGTCACTCGCGAGTTCACCGTCACCGTCAATCCGGTCAACGATCCTCCCACGTTGGCGGTCATCTCCGATCCGACGGCGATCAACGAAGACGCGGGAGAGCAGACGATTGACCTGAGCGGCATCACGGCGGGTGGCGGCGAGTCTCAAGAGTTGTCCGTGACGGCGGTCAGCGACAACCCGGCGCTGATTCCGAATCCAACGGTCACGTACACCTCGGCTCAGGCGACCGGCTCATTGCGATACACGCCCGTCGGGAATGCGAACGGGACAACGACGGTGACGGTGACGGTCCACGACGCGGGACTGGATGGAACACCGGGTAACGAGGACGACGGGATGGCCATCCGGACTTTCACCGTGACGATCAACGCAGACAACGACCTGCCGGAGATCACGCAGATCGACAACCAAATCATTGACGAAAAGGGAACGACGAGCGCGTTGAGCTTCACCGTCAGTGACGTGGAGACGGCGGCCGGCAGCTTGACGGTGACGGCGGATTCGACGAACCCAACGCTGGTTCCGGTAGCGAACATCGTGAGAAGCGGCAGCGGAGCGACGCGGACGGTGGTGGTGACTCCGGCGGAGAATCAATCGGGAACGGCGACGATCACGCTGACGGTCAGCGACGGGACAGGCTCGAGGCAGATGTCGTTCCTCTTGACCGTCAACGCAGTGAATGACCTACCGATGCTGGACGTGATCGCCAATCCGACGGCGATTGCCGAAGACGCGGATCAGCAGACGGTGAATCTGTCCGGCCTCAGCGCCGGCGGCGGAGAATCTCAGACGTTGGAAGTCACCGCGGTTAGCGACAACACGGCGCTGATTCCGAATCCGACGGTGACATACACATCGGCGGAGGCAACCGGTTCGTTGAATTACACGCCGGTGAAGGACGCTTTCGGAACGGCGACCGTGACCGTGACCGTGCGTGATGCCGGACTGAATGGAACGCTGGGGAACTCGGACGATGGAATCATCACCCGGACTTTCACCGTGACGGTCAACGCGGTCAACGACCTGCCGACGATCACCCAGATTGAGAATCAAATCCTGGACGAAGGCGGAGCGACGAGCGCGTTGAGTTTCACCGTGAGCGACGTGGAGACGGCGGCCGGCAGCTTGACCGTGACGGCGGATTCGATGAACCCAACGCTGGTTCCGGTCGCGAACATCGTGACGATTGGCAGCGGAGCAACGCGGACGGTGGTGGTGACTCCGGCGGAGGATCAATCGGGAACGGCGACGATCACGCTGACGGTCAGCGATGGGACGGACTCGAAGCAGATGTCGTTCACGTTGACCGTTAACGCGGTGAATGACCCACCGAAGCTGGACGTGATCGCCGATCCGTTGGCGATTGCCGAAGACGCGGATCAGCAGACGGTGGACCTGTCCGGCATCAGCGCCGGGGGCGGAGAATCTCAGACGCTGGAAGTCACCGCGATCAGCGACAACACGGCGCTGATTCCGAACCCGACGGTGACATACACGTCGGCGGAGGCAACCGGTTCGTTGAAATACAAGCCGGTGCTGAACGCTTTCGGAACGGCGACCGTGACCGTCACCGTGCGTGACGCGGGACTGAATGGAGCGCTAGGGAACGCGGACGACGGGATCATCACCCGGACTTTCACCGTGGCGGTCAACGCGGTCAACGATGCGCCGACGATCACTCAGGTCGCCAACCAAGTGTTGGACGAAGACGGCGCGACGGGTGCGTTGAGCTTCACAGTGGATGACGTGGAATCGGCGGCCGGCAGCCTGACGGTGTCGGTGGATTCGTCGAAAACGACGCTGGTTCCCCAGGCAAACATCGTGCAGAGCGGCAACGGTGCGACTCGGACTGTGGTGGTCACTCCGGCGCACGATCAATCGGGGACGGCGACGATCACGTTGACGGTCAGCGACGGAGCAGACTCGACGCCGATGTCGTTCACGCTGACGGTCAACGCGAAGAACGACCCGCCCACTCTGGCGAACACGATCACGGATCAGCCCGCGATCGAGGATACGTTCTTCACGTTCCAGGTGCCCATCGGAACGTTTGCGGACGTCGACGCCGACGACACACTGATGCTGACGGCGACGAAGGGGGACGGTTCGGCATTGCCCGAATGGCTGACGTTCGACGCGATGACGCGAATACTGAGCGGAACGCCGCGCAACTTCGATGTCGGTTCGGTGGATATTCTGGTGACGGCGAAGGACGGTTCGAATGCGAGCGTGAGCGACGTGTTGACGATCACGGTTTCCAACACGAACGATGCGCCGGTTGGCGTGCCCGACACGCGCACGGCGGTGGCAGCGGCAAATGGAACGGGCGGCTCGAACGTCACCGGGAATGTGTTGACGAACGACACGGACGAGGATGTCGGCGACACAAAGGCGGTGTCGGTGGTGTCGTTCAACGGCACGGCCGGCACGTTGGGGAACGCTCTGGCCGGAAATTTCGGCGCTCTGATCCTGAACGCGGATGGTGCCTTCAGCTACGTCGTGGACAACTCGAACTCGTCGGTGCAGGCGTTGCAGATGACCGACACGATTACGGACGTATTTGCCTACACGGTTCGCGACGCGGCGGGAGAGACTTCGGCGACCACGCTGACGATCAGGATCAGCGGCGCGAATGACGCACCAGTCGGCGTGCCGGACATCAGCACGGCGGTGGAAGCGGGGGGCGTGGCGAACGGAACGGCCGGCTCGAACGCCACCGGCAATGTGTTGACCAACGACACGGACGTGGATGCCGGCGACGCGAAGACCGTGTCGGCGGTGTCGTTCGGCGGGACGGCGGGAACTGTGGGAAGCTCGCTGGCCGGCAGCTTCGGCAGTCTGACGCTGAACGCGAATGGATCGTTCAGTTACGCGGTGGACAATGCGAACTCAACGGTGCAGGCGCTGCGAACGAGTGACAACACGTTGATCGAGACCTTCAGCTATTCGGTTCAAGATGCGGCGGACGCGATCTCGACGACCACGTTGACGATCACGATTACCGGCGCGAACGACGCTCCGACGGTGGCTCATCCGATTGCCAATCAGTCGGCCACAGAAGACACGGCGTACTCGTTCGCACTGCCGGCGAACACGTTCGACGATGTCGATGCGGCCGACAGCTTGACGCTCTCGGCGACGAAAGCCGACGGCTCGGCGCTGCCGGATTGGCTGCGTTTCAATGCGGCGACCGGAATATTCAGCGGCCTCCCGGCCGATGGCGATGCGGGTTCCGTCGCGTTGATGGTCACCGCCACCGATCGCTTGAACGCGAGCGTCATCAGCTCACCGTTCACGCTGGCGGTGACGCGAGTGAACGACGCGCCGGTGCTCGCGGAGTTGGGCGACGTGTCGCTGGACGAGGACACGCCGAAGGTGGTTGTCACTCTGATTCTGAGCGATGAAGAGACGGCGGCGAATAGTTTGAGCGTCTCCGCGACGTCTTCGCTGACAACGCTGGTCAGTAACGAAGCTCTGGTGTTTTCCAAGAGCGGGGCCAGTCACAAGCTGACGATCCGGCCAACGACCAATCAGAATGGCCTGACGCTGATCACTGTCGTAGTCCGTGACACCGGATTGGACGGCATGGCTGACAATGGCGACGACCGTACGTTCTCGCGGACGTTTACGGTGGAAGTCGATCCGACCAACGATCTGCCGACCGCGAATTCTCAGCCGGTGAGTACTGATGAAGGCCAGGATGTGGTGTTTTCGCTGGGCTCCGACGGTGATGCAGAGATCACGCAGACTCTGTCACTGAAAGTTGTCACGGCTCCGCTGCATGGCACGCTGAGCGATTTCAATTCCAGTACCGGCCAAGTGAAGTACACACCCACCGAGAACTACAACGGTCCGGACAGTTTCAGTTTCACGTTGACCGACGACGCGACCGCCGGCGGTGCGGCGCTGATGAGCTTCCAGACCACCGTGAGCCTGACGATTCGTCCGGTCAATGACGAGCCGGTCGGTCATCCGGATGGAGCCACGACCATTGAGGCGGGTGGAATCGCTAATGGGTCTGTTGATCCCGATCCCATCGGCAACGTGTTGACGAACGACACGGACGTGGATGCCGGAGATACGAAGGCAGTCTCGGCAGTGTCGTTCGGAGCGACGCCGGGAACCGTCGGCAGCACGCTCGCGGGCAGCTTCGGCAATCTGACGCTGAATTCGGATGGCAGCTTCAGTTATGTCGTCAATAACTCGAACGGGTCGGTGCAAGCTCTGCGGACGGATGCGGACACATTGACCGACACGTTCGGCTATGCCGTTCGCGACGCGGAGGGCAAGTTTTCGACGACGACGCTGGCGATCACGATCAGAGGACGCAATGACGCGCCGGTCGCGGAATCGGATACCGCGACGGCCGTGGAAGCGGGGGGAGCGGCGAATGGCGCGGCAGGCTCGAACGCGACCGGAAACGTGTTGAGCAACGACACCGACGTCGATAGCGGTGACACCAAGACGGTGTCGGCGGTTGCGTTCGGCGGATCGTCGGGAATTGTGGGGAGTGCGTTGAACGGCAGCTTTGGCAGTTTGACTCTGGGAGCCAACGGTGCCTTCACTTATGTGGTCGACAACTCCAATGCGGCCGTCGAACACTTGCGGACCAATTCGGACACGCTGACGGAGACCTACAGTTACACCGTTCGTGATACGTTCGGTGCCACCTCGACGACGACGCTGATCATCACCATCCGCGGAGCCAACGACTCGCCGGTGGCGACGATCGACAGCAATGAGCAGGCGATCGAGGCGGGTGGAACGCTCAACGGTTCGGCGGGACTGAGTGCGACCGGCAATGTGCTGACCAACGACACGGACGTGGATGCTGGCGACTCGAAGACGGTGTCGGCGGTGTCGTTCGGCGGGACGGCTGGAACATTGGGAAGCTCGCTGGCCGGCCGCTTTGGAAGTCTGACTCTGAATTCCAACGGAACCTACAGCTACGTCATCGACGACACGAACTCGTTGGTGCAGGCTCTCAAACTCGGCGACCGCCTGACCGAGCGGTTTGATTACACGATGAGTGATACCGACGAAGCGATGTCGTCCTCGCAATTGACGATCATGATTCTCGGAGCGAATGACGCTCCGGTCGCGGTGCCGGACACGGAAACGGCTCAGGAAGCCGGCGGCATCAACAACGTCACTGGCGGCAGAAATGCGACGGGCAACGTGCTCAACAATGACACGGACGTCGATGCCAATGATTCAAGGTCGGTCTTGGCCGTCGCCTTCGGCGCAACGAATGGGACGGTGGGCTCAGCGATCTCTGGAAGCTTTGGGAGTCTGACTCTGACGGCAAACGGCGACTTCACTTACACGCCGGATCAATCGAATCCGACCGTGCAGGCTTTGCAATCCGCGAACGACAGCGTCTTCGACACCTTCACTTACACGGTGCAAGATGCAAGTGGACTGACGGATTCCACGAGTTTGGCCATCACGATCACGGGGGCGAACGACGCTCCGACGTCCGGTGCGGCCATCGCCAATCGGGACGTTCCCGCGGAATTGGATTTCGCTCTGCCACTTCCGGCGAATCAATTCCACGACGTCGATACCGGCGACCTGTTGACGCTCACCGCGACTCAAGCCGATGGAATTACGCCGCTGCCGAATTGGTTGCACTTCAATGACTTGGCCGGCACTTTCAATGGCCGGCCCGCGGTCAGCGACGTGGGCGTGCTGGGTGTCCGAGTCACCGCCACCGATCGCGCCGGCTTGTCGGTGAGCACGGCGTTTTCCCTCAACGTGATTCAGCTCCTGGACGTCGAGTATTCGCTCCCGAATGCCAGCACCACTCCGCTGACGGCCAGCGTCAACGTCACGACGGGGCAGCTCAATGTTTCGGGCGGAACCAGTTTGATCGTCAAAGTGAATGGCGTGACGACGGTTCCTCCGGATCAGAACAGTCTGGATCGGGTTCGATCCATCACCATCAAGGGAGGGGGCGGAATCGATCGGTTAAATCTGTCCGGCCTGTCGGCGGTTGTCTACAAGCGTTTGTTGAGCATTTCGCTGAGTGGCGGCGCAGGCAATGACGTGATCACCGGCTCCGAGTTTTCGGAAACCATCAGCGGCGGACTGGGCAATGACGTGCTCAGCGGCGGCGGCGGTGCCGGGGTCGATCAGTTGTCCGAACGGGTCGCCGATCCGTTGAGCACCACGGCGCTGGTCATCAGCATGACGGTGGTCGCCGGAGTTCCGAATAAGTTCATGTTCAAGGGCTTTGGTGGCAGTACTGCCTCCGACACGATCGACGGCTTTGAAGAAATGTCGCTCGTCGCCGCCGCTGGCGCTGACAAGATTGATGTCAGTCCGTTTGCGGGGAACGTGACTCTGCTCGGCGCGGGGGGCAAGGACACGCTCATCTCTGGAACCGGTAACGACAGGCTGGATGGTGGTGAAGGAGACGATTCGCTCACAGGCAATGCCGGCGACGATCAATTGATTGGCGGCAACGGAGCCGACACGCTGACCGAATCGCTGGCCAAGAACGTGGTGGCCAGCAGCTTCGTGCTGACGGACACATCACTGGCCGGCATTGGGACCGACACGCTGAACGCGATCGAGTTGGTGAAGCTGACGACCTCCAGTGCCAACGTCGCGTCGAGCATCAACGCTTCCACGTTTACCGGCAGCACGTTGCTCACGGGCGGTGCCGGCAATGACACGATCCGCGGCGGGACTGGCAAGGACTCGATCTTCGGACTGGCGGGGGCCGACTCGCTGATCGGTGGCGACGGCAATGATTCGATCGACGGCGGCGCGGGTGTGTCTGACGTGGTGACGGGCGGGCTGGGTGTCGACACGTTGTCCGGCGGTGCCGATCTGAGCGACCGGCTGGTGGAACAAGTCAACGGCGTCATCACGCTCACCGCGTTGACCTTGAAAGGCTTGGAGACTGACGTCCTCTCGAACTTTGAAGTGGCGGTGTTGACCGGCGGTGTCGGCAATGACTCGATCAATGCGAGTACCCTCGCGGCCGCGTTTGCTGTGTCGCTCTTAGGTGGCGATGGCGACGACATCCTGGTGGGGGGCGCGGGTAACGACACTCTGGATGGTCAACTAGGAAACGACACGCTCACGGGTGGATTGGGCACGGATTCGCTGATCGGCGGGGAGGGCGCGGACCGTCTGGTGGAAGTCAGCAAGGCCACGGCTGCGACCACCTTCACGCTGACGAACTCGCAGGTGATTGGTTACGGAGTGGCCGTCGCCGCCGAGTCATTATCGAGCATCGAGACGGCAAGCCTGACCGGCGGTTCCGCGAACGACACGTTGACGGCCAAGAACTTCACGTTGGGCGGTGTCACGCTGCTGGGAGCCGCCGGCAATGACATCTTGGAAGGGACCGGCTTCAGCGACCTGTTGAATGGCCAGGCCGGCAATGACCAGTTGCGCGGCTTTGATGGAAACGACTCGCTCACCGGAGAAGCTGGCAATGATCTCTTCGATGGCGGTGCCGGGATCGACCGTTTGATCGAAACGGCGACCGGGACCGCTGCGGTCAGGTTGGTTCTGTCAGCGGCACAACTGACTGGCAATGGCACCGACACGATCATGACCGACGGAGCGGAAGAAGCCTCGCTGACCGGTGCCGCTGGGAATGATTCGCTGTCGGTGACAAACACCTATCTGGGTTTGGTCACGTTGATCGGAGCGGGCGGAAATGACACGCTGGTCGGCGGCGCGAGAGCCGACTCGCTCGACGGCGGCGCTGGCCATGATGTGCTCGACGGACAAGGGGGCAACGACACGCTGGTCGCCGGAACTGAACGCGACCTGCTGATCGGCGGGACGGGTGCCGATACGCTCGCCGGTGGCGCTGGCGAGGATCTGTTGATCGGCGGCACCACGTCGCACAGCGCCAACGCCGCGGCCATCACCGCGATCATGGCGGAATGGACGAGCGCGAAAAGTTACGCCGATCGGGTTTTGCACTTGAGAACGGGAACGGGCGGGCTGAACGGCACGACCAAGCTCGATGCCTCGACCGTGCAGAACGACACCGATGCCGCGGACACGCTGTTCGGCGGCAACACGGAGCTGGATTGGTTCTTCCAATCCGCCAACGATGTCTTGGATGCGATCAACGGCAACGGCGAAACCGTGAGTCCGATCTGATTCGCATTCTGAAAATTAGCCGCGCGGTGCTCGCCCCGGCTCATGCCGCGTAACCGGGGCTAGCGCCGCGCGGCTAATTTCTGCGATCCGTATCAGACGCGATCACAATCCTTCGTGTCATTGGCCGCGTTGCAGGCGGACTCATGAACCGACCGTTTCCAACCCGCTGAGCGTGCCCGTGCTGGTGCCAAACTTATCCGTCTCGATGCCCATTCGTTGGAGCATGCTCACATACAAATTGCACAACGGCGGCGGGTTCTGCGGATCGAACGGCAGATGTTGACCGTGCTTGAAGCCGCCGCCGGCCAGGAGCACTGGCAGGTTCCTGACGGAATGGCTGCTGCCGTCACCCAGATTGCTCCCCAAGAAAACCATCGTGCGGTCGAGCAGATTGGAATCGTCCTCTTGGGTCTGCTTCAACTTGGCCAGCAGATCGCGCAGGGTCTTCATGGTTTCCAACTCAACGGTCTTGAGCTGTTCGAGCTTGCCCGGATCTTTGCCGTGGTGCGACAGGTCGTGATGGCCCAGGGTCACGCCCTGAATCGGCGGAACGTAGGTCGTGCCAGCCAGCATGATCGTGATGAGCCGGGTCGAATCGGTCTGCAGAGCCAAATGGGTGAGGTCGAACAGCAACTTCGAACGGCCGATGAGATCGGCCATATTGGGAATGTCTGTGGGAGGCTTAGCATCCACCTTGGGTTTGGGCGTTTTGGCCCAACCTTCATCCTTGAGCAACCGCTGCTCCAACTCGCGAACGCTGGTGAGGTACTCGTCGAGCTTGTCACGATCGTCGGTGCCGAGATCGGATCGAAGTCGATTGGCTTCTCCACGAACGTCGTCGAGGATGCTGCGGCCATCTTCGAGACGACGCACCTGTGACCGAACTTCATCGGCACGGCCTTCCAAAAACAGTCGAGCGAACACTCGCGACGGCGAAGTGGCCGCCGGCACGAGCGCCCCGGTGCGAGTCCAGGAAAGACCGGCCCCCTCGGCCGACAAGGCCAAGCTGGGGAAGCGCGTTTGGCTGCCGATGTGATCCGCCGCGAATTGGTCCAGCGAGACGGCGTTGCGAAAGCCAGGCCGACCCGCCCCCGGTGCTCCGGTTAGAAAGCTGGCCGACGCCTGATGCGCGAACCCCGAACTCATCCCAGCATGTGACAAGCCAGAGATGACGGTGAAATCGTCGCGGTAGTCTTTGAGCAATTCTAAGTAGGGTGACAGCGCATAATCTTTGCCGGCCGCCTCTGGGAAGAAATTCTCTGGGTGCAACCCCAGCGGCGTGCAGAGGCAGACCATGCGGCGCGGCACCGCGGCGGCTTTTTCGCCGGCTCGCGCTCGCGGCAGAAAATAATCGAGCAATGGAAGCCCTAGCGTGACACCAGCGGCGCGGAGGAAAGTTCGGCGTTGAAGCTTCATGACAAAAATCCTCGTACAGCAACGATTGGGAATCACTCGATGTCGAATTGCAAAGCACCTTCCGACAAGAGTTGCGTGCGAAGTCGGACTCGGAGAAGGTCGTTGATGTGCAGGACGCGAATCGTCGTTCGGCCAATCGGAGTGAGTCCGAGCAGGACGGCTCCCTCCCAGCGAAAATGCCGAGGCCACGCATGGCGGCGCGGGTGAAACAGCTTCGCCAAGCGGCTGGTCTTGGGATCTAGTCCTGCCAAGTTTGGTCCCTTGAACCGATTGCACGGGAAGCACGCCAGCGCCAAATTGCCCGCCACCGTCGTGCCACCATGCGAGGTTGCCAACACATGGTCGATCTCAAACGGGAGGTCATCGAACCGTTGTGGCATGTGGCAGTATTCACAGACCGAGACGGCCCGACTCCAAACGAGTTCTTCCAGGTCGCGGTCCATGGCTAGGAAACTCGACCGCGGGATTTGAGGATCTGCCGAGCACGAGATTTCAACAGCGAGAGCGTATTGCCGACGCGGCAGAAGTTGTCGAGTTCTTCTTCTTCGCCCGGCGCAAGCGTGCCGGTTCGGTTGCGCTCGGCCAGTTCGTGCATGCGTTGCCGTTCTTCCGCCGAGAATTCCAACTCGACAATGCGTTTCGCCTCTTCACGAGACATCGACCCGCTGGGATGAATAATGCGTTCCCAAATGGCGGCTTCACTGTGGGCGGCAGGGAGTGACAACTTCGGCACGAGACGTTCTCCTGTGATCAAGAACCGATCGACGGAACCGATTCTACAAGGGCCATTCATCCAATCAACTTGGCCACTCTTTTTCGTCGGCATCTCGGTTGGACGGTTCTCGAAATGTTTTCAAGACATTCTCGCGGGCTCGCGCTCTCGGCAGAAAATAAACGAGCAACGGAAGCCCCAGTGTCACACCAGCGGCGCGGAGGGATTGGCGGCGATCAGTTTTCATGGGAGATTCCTTGTCGAGCGTCGGCCACAACGCCTTGAAATTGATCATCCGAAAATCGCAATTATCTGATCGTACTTTTTAGGTTTGGATGAAGCATCCTTCGCGTCAAGTACAAGTGCCATCGGCGAGTCACCGCCGCGGTCAAGCATCTGAGCATCGGCTCCAGCGCGGCAAAGCAGACTAGCCGCACCCAACATTTTTTCCTGACCACTGGTGCGTAGCAATCGCATCAGATGATGCAGCGGCGTTCGCCCGTCGCAATCTGCGGCATTGGGATCGGCACCGTGATTCAGCAATTGCGAGATCATCGGTTCGCGGTTTCCATCCATCCCGATAATGACATGCAGTGGCGTCAAACCGCGAGAAAGGTGCTTTGAATTTGCGTCGGCACCGTTTGCCAAGAGTAATGCAGCGATGTCGAGTCGGCCGAATCGCGCGGCGTAATGCAATGGACAAGAACCATCGTCATCGTGGTCATTAACGTCGATACCACTTTCGATTGCCGATCGAGCCGCGACGAGGGAACCATCCTTCGCATATTGATGTAGTGGGGACATTTGCGGTGGCCTAATCCTGATAACAGTGAAGTTAGCCGCCCCCGAGCTATCACAAACTGACCGAAATGGGTTCACCGCTCGCTTGGTGAATCAACGTCTCATTCCGGCTTTCGTTTGTCAATCATCGACTCCGAGTCATTCCAGTGGCGGCATCAAGTCCGGGAATCGGCTCTTCAGCCAGGCTGTCACCTGCGTTCGCAAGCGGATCGCCAACGCGATCATCTCGTCCGCTTCCTGGTCTGAGATGGCACCGACTTGCTCATAAACATTGGTGTGTCGCTTGCGCCGACAGAGGTCCAATAAAGCCACTTCGCTGGAGCCCAGGCCGACCGTCCACGCCAGACATTCAATCGTTCGCTGGTGCTTGTTCTGCCGCTCGGCTTGGTATCCTGCCGCCGCCAATGCTGCGGTGGCCAATTGCAGCGCGGCGTTGTAGGCGATACCGAATCGCCACTCTGGGCCGAGGCCGGGCGTCTGACTTTGGCCGATGTCCCGGTCGGCGATGGCAAACAACTCGCCGATCTCCTGGGTCGATGTTTCGTGTCGGCGGATCCAGCTATTTTCCAGATAGCGCTGCAAGGTCATCCTCGCCTCCCATCAACATCAGTTTGTCTCGGCCCATCACTTTCGTCAGGAAGTGCTGACTTGCGGCGAGCTTCGCTGTGAATTCTTTCCACGGATAGACGGTGGGATTCACGGGGCGCAGGAGGATAGTTTCGGTCTCGCGGACTGCATCCACCACTTCGGCCAAGGTCACATCACCGACGACCATCAAATCGACGTCGCTGGCTGAGTTTTCACTTCCACGAGCCACAGACCCGTAAATAAACGCCACGCGAATTCGCTTTCGCAGCGGCAATAGCGCTCGACGCATCTCGTCGGCCACTCCCACCGTCTTGAGCACGATGCCGCGCAGTTCGTTGTAGATCGGACAGGTCTGGTCCGCTTGGAAATAAACGTGTCGCCCCTGCGTGAACCGGCGGATGATGCCCGCTTCAGCCAACCGTTCAAACTCGCGTTGCAGATGCCCGATCCCCAAGCCCGTCAGCCCCACAATCTCGCGCAAATAAAACGCGCGGTCGGGATGACTCAGCATCAGCCCCAGCACCGCGCGACGCGCTTTTGGAAACAGGATTGTCGCCAGAGATTCGGAACTCATACTTGTACCCTTTTCGAGGTCAAGCGTACTCGCAAAAGGTACAAGCTGGAAACCACCAACGCTCTGGCGAGCGTGGCGACGTTACTTATTTTGAAACGGTGCGCTCTGCACGATCTCGTGGATGAGCGAGCGAAAGCCGTAATTCTTTTCGCGGACTTTGGCGACGATGGCGTCGAGCTGTGGATCATCAACGGATGTCGGGGCCGCGCCTGTCGCGTAGCTGAGCAGTTTATCGGCCAGAGCGCGGGCCAGTTGGTCTTTGTCGGTCAGCAGCAGTTGCTTGTATTCGTCGATGTTCTGAAACCGCCGGCCGTCGGGCAACACGTCAGCGGCGTCCACCGGCGGGCCTTCGCGATATCTCACCCTCCGGCCGTCGACGATCACGGCGTCGTAGTCTCCGACTTTTCGGTAGTGTTCGCGCCAACCACCGATGACGTCGAAGTTCTCCAGCGCGAAACCCGGCGGATCGATTTTGACGTGGCAGCTTGCGCAGTCGGCATTCTGCCGGTGCTTGGCCAGTTGATTGCGAATCGTCGTCGCGTCGCGAATGTCAGGCTCGACGGCTTCCACATCGGCGGTCGGCTTCGGTGGCGGCGTTCCCAAGATGCGGTCGAGCACCCACGCTCCGCGCAAGATCGGCGAGGTCGTGGTGCCGTTGGCGGTTACCTTCAACACACCGGCCATCGTTAAGACTCCGCCGCGATGGCTCTCTGGCGTCAGCGACACTTTATGGAAGTCCAGACCCTCCACGTTCGGGATGCCGTAGAGCTTGGCCAGCCGACTGTTGAGCATCGTGAAGTCGGAGGCCACGAAGTTCGTCAGGCTCAGGTCGTCCTTCAACACTTCGTTGAAGAACAGCAGCACCTCTTTGACCATCGACACCTTGAGGATGTCGTCGTACTCCGGATAGAGCATGCGATCGGGCACCGTGTCGTCGATCGCGCGGAGACCCAGCCACTGGCCGACGAAGTTGGTTGTGAACTGTTCGGCCTTCGGATCTTTGAGCATGCGTTCGACTTGTTTTTGAAGAATCGGCGAGCCGGAGGGCGTTAGCCCCCGGACTGAATTTTGGTTGCTGTGGCGATCGGGCGGACTCGTCCGGGGGCTTACGCCCTCCGGCTCGCCTGGCTTCCGTCCAGTCAACGCTCCTTGTTCGGCGAGCTTGAGCAGCTCTTCGTCGGGCATCGAACTCCACAGGAAGTAAGACAGCCGGCTGGCGAGTGCGAAATCGTCGAGCGTTCGATTCTCGGCCCCAGTCTTCTCGCGGAGAAACAGGAAATGCGGTGAGACCAACACCGCCTTGAGACCAACGCGCATCGCCTGCTCGAATGATTCTTTCTGTTCCAGCTTGGCCCGCACGCGAGCGAGCAACGGCTTGACGTCCTCGTCCGTTACCGTCCGCCGAAATGCGCGGCGTGCGAAGTCGCGGAGGATTCGTTCGGCATCGGCCAGAGGCTGCGATGACACGACCTCACGGTGATTGGGTTTGTCGGGGAGCGGAACAGTCTCTTGCTTCAGGTCTCCGAAGATTCGTCGATGACTGGCCGGCGGCCACGAGTCCATCAGCGGGCCTTGGATCTCGACCCACTGCACGACCAGGCCCGGTCCTTTGTAGTTCTCCGCGCCCACCTTCTCGACTTCGGGCGGGAGCGCACCCAGTCCATCGGCGACGATCCGAATGCAGTTATTTGGTTCCAGTTGTTCGACAAATTCGATCACGGTCGGCTTGTCGGCGGGGACCGAGTAGTAGTCGAGGATGCGTTCCTCCGTCACGGCGGTCAGCGTGCCGGCGGTCACATGAAAGTTGACCGGCTTGTCCGTTTGCAGACCGTGAGCCGAAATGCGGAAGCGATACTTGCCTCGAAAGCGAGTCCGAAAGTTCCACAGCGTGACTTGGATATTGGCCGACACCCACGAACTGAAAATCGCGACGCCATCGTCCGTGTGGCGATAGACACTGCCGGTCGGTTTGACCGATTTCTCGTCCTTGATGTCGAATCGCTTGTCGATCGTCCAAGGCCGAGGCCCATTGGCAATCGCCGCATCCACGACTCTCTCGGCCGCTTCCAGATACGTCTCCATCAAGTAGGAGGAGACGTGCAGCGCCTCGGCGCTGTTGTCGAAGCCGTTCGTCGATGTGTCGAGAGGCAGCAAGTCTTTCAAATCGACATCGACGCCCAACAGATCGCGCACCGTGTTCGCGTACTCGGCCCGGTTCAGGCGGCGCAACACGACGCGGCCCTGCGCCGCACTGCGAGCGGCCTCCGCAGCGGCAGCGTGTTTGCTGATCCAATCGGTCAGGAGTTTCACTTCGTTCGCTGCAGGACGAGGTTTTTCCTTCGGAGGCATCGTGCCCGCTTTGACCTGTTCCAACACGGACAGCCACCGCTTGCGGTTCGCGTTGTCGGAGAAGTCTGGCGAGAGACTCTCCACGAGGAAGTCCCCCTTGGGTTTGTCTCCGCGATGGCAACTCTGACAGTGCTTCGCAAACAACGGCTTGATCTGCTCGGCGAAATGCTTGGCTTCTCGATCTGCACCGCTGGCGCACAGCGACGGAGTGATGCCCAGCAACATTGTCGCAATCAATACCCACGGCTTGGACATCATCATGAGTCCTCTCTGGTAGCCGCGTTCGCCAGAACTTGGCTACGGCGAAACAGAACGCGGAGCATTGTTTCCAGACCTGTTCACCATCGCCAGTGACACCACGCGATACTAATTTGGCGACGGTGATTGTTTTCGATTGCGACGCGAGTCGCAGAAGTCGCTGCTCCTCGAAGTCGTTCGTGTCCTGGTACTCATCGACCATCTGATATTTCGCTTCGCTTGAAACGGAGTCACCGATGGCCGGATCGGATAGCAACTCGAACACGAGCTATTGCTGATGCGCGAAATCGAGCCGGTTGTTGCCGAGCATCGTCGTGGCATATCGCTGGTAGGTACTGCCGATCACGGAGACGAACGGGCTGCCCGACGACACCAATTTGTCGGAATCGATCAGCTCCACCGTGATCTTGTCAAAGTCGCTTTGAGCTCCCTTGGTCGGCTTTCGCTTCGTGGTCTACTGAGTCAAGTCCATGCCGCTCCTGTCTGGCCCGATGACCTCAGCGAAGTTGTCAGAAAAGAAAAGCCGTTGAGTCAGTTCGTTCAGCGTCTCGAAGTTGATTCCCAAGACAGTGCGGTGGCGATGGACAGCAAGCAGACCGTGACACAGTGAGTGAATCGTCGAGGCTCTTAGTTCGGTCAGGTCTCCCGAATCCTCGCCGGGGCGGATCTGCCGCAATCGCTGACGCTTCGGGTTAGTTTCCAACCGCAGAATCGCTCAGTATCATCCCGGCCCGTTTGACGTCTCGCAAATTCTGACCTCTCGGAAGGACCGTATTGCCGCCATGTCCGCTCGATTTGAACAAGCCGAGTTGTTGAAGAAGCAGTACACGGACAAGTTCGTCGTCGTGAAGGCGAACGTGCCGGAGCTGCGCCGATTCACCGGGCTGACCGGAGTCGTGAAGACGGTCAACATGAGTTGCCGAGCACTGGTGCTCTTCGACGGAGCGGCGGACATCGGTTGGTACGACATCGATCCCGCGTTCCTGATGGTGGTCGATGCTCCGTTGCCGAAGAAAGTGGCCAGTGAAGCCAAGCCCGCGAAAGAATCGCCGGCTGCGAAGTCTGCCCCAGCGGCGAAAGTGGCTCCGGCCGCGGGGGAGAAGAAGGCCAGTCCGCTGGACATGATTCGCAAGCAAGGTGCGGGGGGCGCGAAGCCGGCAACTCCTGCGGCGGCCGCACCAGCAGCGGTTGCTCCTGCGGCTGGTGGCGCGAAACTCAGCCCGCTCGACATGATTCGCAAACAGCAGGCGGCCAAAGCTGGCGGCGCGGAGAACGCTCCGGCAACTCCGGCACCTGCACCTGCCGCGAGTGGCGAAGGGAAGAAGCTCTCACCGATAGAGATGATTCGCCAACAGCAAGCCTCCAAGGCGGCAGTGGCTGCTCCTGCGGCTGTCAGTGCTGAAGCGGCACCGGCTCCGGTGGCAGTTCAGGTCGCGGTCGAAGCTCCCGTGGTGGCTGAAGCTCCGAAGGCTGCCGCTCCGGCCGCTGATGGCAAGAATCTTTCACCCATCGAGCGGATCCGTCAGCAGGGTGCGTTCAAAGGCAAATAGTTTCACTGCGGACGATCGCTCGTAGTGACCCGATTCATCGGGTCTGGGCTCCGCGCATTCGACCCCATGAATGGGGTCACTACAAGCGCCCCCCATCTTGTGAGCCGGCTGTGTCCAACTCTGCACGGACGATTGTGGTCTTCGAGTCTCGGCCCCGCTGGGAGCCGGAGTTGCAGCGTCAGTTTCTCGATGACCCCGTCCGAGTGCGCGGCTGTCGCAAGTGGAGCGAACTCTCGTCACAGCCAGCCGACGCGATCGTGATTGAACTGCCGAGCGACGCGACAGGCTGTCTGCAATGGTTGGGAACGTTCATGGCACGGCCGCGAATGGCACCCGTTATTGTGATTTGCCCAACGGACTCGGCTGACTTGGAGTGGCCGTTGCGAGACGCCGGTGTTCGCGAAGTGGTCGTTGGCGAGTTGGATGGCGAACGTCTCGCGCGGAGTTGTCGGCGACTCTGGTCATCGTCTTAGTTCGCTCATACAACTCGGCCCGATTTTCATTCACCCCGTCACTTGCCAGCAAAGAAACCATGACCGACGCAGACATTCGCGCGAAACTTCGTTCCTTGATCGACCCGGAATTGGGACTGACTTACGACCGGCTCGGCTTGATCGGATCAGTTAAAACAAGCTCCGACGCCATCAAAATTGGAGTGCAACTTCCGACCCCTGCGTATCCCGGACGCGAGCGAATTGGTGATGCGATCGGCTACGCGCTGAGCGGTTCCGCCGACGGACGCAAGATCGACGTGACGTATACGTGGCAGGTGCTCGGCCGCGAAACCGGCGGGAAGATTGGACTGCGAATCAAGAACGTCGTCGCGGTCGGCAGCGGTAAGGGAGGCGTCGGCAAGAGCACGACGGCCGCCTCGTTGGCGTATGGTCTGAAACATTTCGGAGCGAAGGTCGGACTGCTGGACGCTGACGTCTACGGGCCGAGTATTCCGCTGCTCACCGGCGCGAAGGGGACTCCCGTTGTTCGCGATATCGAACTCCCTAACGGCCAGAAGATTCAGCGTCTGGAACCGATCGACGCGGACGGCATGAAGGTACTCTCGATCGGCTTCTTGATTCGCGACAACCAAGCGGTCATCTGGCGCGGCCCGATGCTGCACAAGCTGCTGACGCAATTCCTGCAAGAGACCGATTGGGGTGAACTCGACTACCTCATTATCGACTTGCCGCCCGGTACGGGGGACGTGTCGTTGACTCTCTCGCAGTTGCTGGGCTTGGCCGGCGCTGTCGTGGTTTGCACGCCGCAGAAGGTTGCGCTGCTGGACGCCATCAAAGCGATCAGCATGTTTGACCAAGTCAAAATCCCGGTGCTCGGCATCGTCGAAAACATGTCGGGCGAAATCTTCGGCCGCGGCGGTGCGAAAGCCAAAGCGGAAGAACTCCGTCTTCCGTTCTTGGGTGAGATTCCGATCGACGCGACGATCCGCGTGCGCGGCGACGATGGCCTGATTGGCTCGTTGTTCGAGGACGACAATCCGGTGAAGCCGCATTTGCTGCGCATGGTCCAGAACGTCGCGATGCAGATCACTCGCCGAGTGCTCGTCGATGCACCGATGCCATCGTTAGAGATTCTGTAGGTCAGCCTTTCCAGGCTGACCTGTGGCGGATTCGACGTGAAATGAAGCGATCGGGTCAGGCTGGAAAGCCTGACCTACGCAGGATCCCTTCCCACGGCTGGATGTACGTCAGAAACGGCAAACCATCGACGGTCGCCTCGCGACGGCCGGTGACGCCATCGACGGCCGGTCCGTTGGCGACGAGATACTCCAGCCATTCGCGATGCCGTTCGCGAGTCCACGGCTGCAAAACATCGAGCCGGTCTCGCAACAGACAGGCTCCAGCAGCGAGCGCCATTGCTCCCCAATTGCTGGTGCCGGCGACGATGTTGAAGTCGCACGCAATTCGGCACGGCACTCGCCCCGCCTGCTCGCCGGATAATCGACGACGCAGCTCTGCCCACGGGATCGCTCCCATGCCGATCTCGTTACCGCCGTCACCGATGCCGATCGTGTGAGCTGTCGGATGACTGGTCGGCAAGCGTTCAAACAGCAAATGCAGCGGTGCCGAGTGCCCGTCAATACAAACGCCGCGCATGTTGTGGCAGCGGTCTTGATGTTCGGGAGCGACGTCGGCGAGGAATGAGTCGAGATTTGAGATCTCAGATTTCCGATTTGAAATTTCAGATTTGAAATTTGAGATTCCCCGCAATTCGCCCCCCGCCTCTTGATGCTCAACGGATGCCGGCGTGTGACTCGGCCCGACTCGCTCGATCGCAATCAAATGCGTCAACCCGGCGGCGAACTCCGACCCCCAAAAATCGTTCTGCCAAGTTTCTGATTGCAGTGGCGACACGAGCACTCGATGAACCGGAAAGCCGATGCCATCGGCAGCGGCTCGAACTGCGGGAGCACACGGGGCATCGGTGATGACAGCCGCTTCAATTCCCAGTGCTTGCAAACAGTGGGCAAGGAGCAGACTTCCCGGCGGACCATCCGTCTCGGCCGCCGGTGGCTGAGCGTGTGGAATGAAAAAACCGGTGACGATCGCGACTTTTCGCGCGTGACGGGCGAGGTCCATTGCCGCAGCAGCGAGCTGTCCGGCCCCCAGACGAGACGCGGTGGCATGCTCAGTTTCCTCGTGTTCGGTCGCGCACAGGCCGCGTCGAGCGGGGTCGCGGTGAATGAATCGCTCGAACTCGTTAAGCAACGCGGCGTGCTGAGCGGATAACACAGACTCCGCTCGCGCGATTGTGGGGATGTGTGTCCTTTGTTGAGGATCATTCGTCATCGCAGTCGGCCTGTTTTTGATCGAGCTTCTCGCGCGTGAGAGCCATCGTTTGGAGCCAATCCTGACTTTGGGAAATCTGTCGCGATGGCGATTCACGATGGTTGCCGGCGCGAGAGGAGGTCGCAAGAATCCGCACCTCTTAACCTCGCCCCATGACCGCGCCCAGCGTGCGTGGTCTGTTTTGAGTGCGCGAAGAGACATGTCTGAACCAAAACCGTCAACGGCCGACATTCTGGCCAAGATCCGAGCTCAAAAAACCGGCGCAGGCAGCAAAGCTGCCTCCGAGCCTGTCGCGGTGACGCCCGCGCCTGAGGTTCCGGCCGCGGAATCTCCGGCACCTGTCGCAGCACAGGCGGCGGCTCCAGCACCGGTTGCCAAGCCCAAAGTAACTCCAGCCGCGAAGCCAGGGTCGACGAGCGATATTCTTGCGGCCATTCGCGCAGCCAAAGGTGGTGCGGCAGCGGCTGCTCCTGCGGCAGCAGCGTCGGCTGCTAAGGTTGCCCTGCCAGTGGCCGCGAAGACTGTCGCGGCGGTTGCCAGTGGTGCGCCAAAGCCGTCTGTTGAGGAAATGCTGAATGCCGTTCGCGGCAAGAGTGCTGGTGCGAGTGCGGAAGTCGCGGCTGCGGGAGCGGCACCGGCGGCTCCTGTGAAGCCAGCGTTGCCGCCAATTCCCGTGAAGCCTCCTGCGGCGAAAGACAAGAAGGCGGCGGTCGGTGTTGATCGTCGCAGCTTTGTTGCAGCTTGTTTTGCTCCGGTGGTGATTGGGTTCTCCGCGATGGCGGCGACCTCGTTGATTTGGTTGCTCGATCTCGCTCGGTTCATGTTTCCGAATGTGCTCGTTGAGCCTCCGACGGCTTTCAAGATCGGTCCCCCCAGCGATTACCCGTTGGGTGGCGTCAGTACGAAGTGGCTGGCGGCCCGCGGTGTGTGGATCGTGCATACCGACCAGTACAAAGGCCGGAATTTGATTTACGCCTTGGCGTCCGTCTGCACGCATCTGGGTTGCACGCCGAACTGGCTCGAAGGGGAGCAAAAATATAAATGCCCGTGTCACGGTTCTGGCTTCTACGTCAACGGGATTAACTTTGAAGGCCCAGCTCCGCGACCGCTCGAACGAGTTGGCTTGAAGCTCGCGGCGGATGGGCAGTTGGAAGTGGATAAGAGCGTGAAGTTCCAAGAAGAAATGGGTCAGTGGGAAGACTCGAACTCATACGTTGATGGTTCGTTGGTGTAGTTCGGCAAGTTCTTGGCAAGCCCGGTTCGATAACCGGCCTACTTCTGAGGAAGTCAGCATCCATGTCGGTCGGTGATTACATTCGCGATTCGCAAATCTGGAAGAGCGTCTTCCGGCATCCGGCTCCATACGACCGCCGCAATCGCGTCGTCGTCATGCTGACCAACTTCTTTCTGCACCTCCATCCGGTGTCGATCAAGCAGCAGGGCATCGCCCTGTCTTACACCTGGTGCATGGGCGGGATCACGTTCTTCCTGTTTCTGGTTGAAACCATCACCGGCGTGCTGTTGATGTTCTATTACCGGCCAACGCTGGAATGGGCCTTCAACGACATCCTGGCTCTCCGCGACGTGACGACGTTGGGCATCATGCGAGAGATTCATCGCTGGGGCGCTCACGCGATGGTGATCACCGTCTGGTTGCACATGTATCGCGTCTTTTTGACTGGCAGTTACAAGCCGCCTCGTGAATTCAATTGGGTGGTCGGCGTGATCTTGTTGAAGCTGACGCTGCTGTTGTCGTTCACCGGCTACCTGCTGCCGTGGGATCAGTTGGCGATCTGGGCCATCACAGTCGGTTCCAATATGGCTCGCGCGACGCCGGTGCTGGGGCATGAAGGCCCCGGTTTTCAATTCTTGAATTTGGGCGGCTACGACCTCATCACCAATGCCAGCGATGCTCGCTTCTTGTTGTTGGGTAGTCGCTTCGTGGGTGAAGAGACGCTGAACCGCTTCTACATCTTGCACTGTGTTGCGATTCCGTTGGCGGTGTCTGGTTTGATTGCCATTCACTTCTGGCGCGTGCGCAAAGACGGCGGGATTAGTCAGCCGCTGTAGGATTTCGGAGCACAGGAATTTCGATGAACTCTCTGCCGCTGATCACTTCCTGGTTGAGCTTGGGGTCGCTTGAGCCACATCCCAATGTCACGCCGAGCGTGATATTCGGGTTGAGCTGGCTGTATTTCATTCTGTTCTTGATGAACGTGGCTTGGACGTGGCGATCTTTCAAAAAAGGTCACCACATCGACATGCCGGCCTTTGCGGGCGGCGGGCATATTCCGACGGCAGCGGTCTGGGCGGTTTACTCGACCGTGTTGATGCTCGTCAGCGTGATTCACTTCAGTTGCTCGAGCAGTCCGGAATCGTTTTGGCTGATCATGCCCGACTTCGCGAAGACGGCAGTCGATGCCGTGGTCGCGGATGCTCGGTACTTCTTTGCGGCGACCTCGATCGGCTTCGTGCTGATGCTGTTGTTCCGCGAATGGCTCGCTCGGCCGAACGTTGGTTGGGCGTTGCTGAATCTGTCGCTGCTGTTTCTGACAATCAGTATGACCGACTGGGATTTCCGGCAGATCGTCGGCAAGCCCGACAACGTGCCGATCGTCGCCATGTTGTTCATCGTCGGCTTCTTTACTTGGGTGTTCTTTTACCGAGCCAACGAAAACGATCGTCGCGCCGCTCAGGGGTTGCCACCGGTTGAGTCGGTGAACAACGAAAAAGTGCTGACGTGGCCGGATCTTGTTTATACCGAGATGATCTGCATGATCGCGGCGACCGCGCTGCTCGTGCTGTGGGGCATCGCGCTGCAAGCACCCTTGGAGGAACCTGCCTCGGCAGTGAAGACGCCGAATCCCTCGAAGGCTCCGTGGTACTTCCTCGGCTTGCAGGAAATGCTGGTTTACTACGATCCTTGGTTGGCCGGTGTGGTGTTTCCGAGCGTGATTCTCGGCGGGATGATGGCCATCCCGTACATCGACTTCAACAAGCTCGGCAACGGCTACTACACATTCAATGAGCGCAAGTTCGCGATCACGACTTTCATGTTCGGCTTCCTGCCATTGTGGGTCGGCATGATCATCCTGGGAACGTTTTTGCGGGGCCCGAACTGGAACGTGTTCGGGATCTATGAATTCTGGGACGTCCACAAGCTTGAGGCTCTGAACAACGTCAACCTCTCTGAGTACTTCTGGTATGGCTTGGGTAAGCCATTGCCGATGGCTCCCGCAGGTTCTGACTTTTGGAAACAAGCTCCGTACATCCTGCTCCGCGAAGCGCCGGGGTTTCTGGCGATTGGGTTCTATCTCGCGGCGTTGCCCGGCCTGATGGCCGGAACGATCTTCAAGAAGTTTTTCATCCGCATGGGCTTCGTGCGGTACATGGTGTTCTCGAACTTGGTGCTGATGATGGCGGCCCTGCCTTTGAAGATGGTGCTTCGCTGGGCTGTCAACTTGAAATACTTCATCGCGATCCCGGAGTGGTTCTTTAACGTCTGACCCGTGGCGCACGCGGTTCGCGTGTGTCGACTTTTGAGGATGAATCGCACGCGAGCCGCGTGCGCCACAAACATGCCAGCGACCGAAGACTATCTACGTCCGCTTCCTAAGATGCACCGGTGGTTTGCCGTCAGCATGATCGTGCTGTTTCTGGCAACGCTGCTGATGATGTACTTCGACCACCATGACGAGTGGCGAGGGTATCAGCATCAATTCTTCAAGCTGCAAGCGGCGAAGATTGTCGCCGAAGAGAACGCCAAGAAGGCGCAACTCGCCGGAGTCTCCGTTGGCCTGAAATCGGCAAAGCTGGAGGCAGCCTACGCAACGAAGCTCAAGGAGCTTCAAGACGCCAAGACGCAAACGCAGAAAGACCTTAATCAAGCCGTCAAAGATCTGGCCGATCAAGAAGAGAATATTAAGAAGCTCGACAACGAGTTTGCCATGCAGATGCGAAGGGTCCGCGAGAAACGGGCTTTCCGTGACGTGGCCCGTGCCAATTTTGATTTGGGTGTCCGAGATAGTGTTCCTGAAGTGAAGCATCAGGAGTTGTTGGCGGAATTTAATTCTAAGCAGGGCGAAGTGCTCGGGCTCGAAGCGGAATTGGACCAGCGCGACGCCACCCGCAATCAAGCGGTGGCTTCGCTCAAAGCCAAGACCAAAGATCGCGATCTCGCCGTCGCCGCTATCAAGGCGTTTGAAGCGGACATCCTGCGACTGGAAACTGCGAAGGACAAGATTGATCCGTCCTTGGATCACTTCGTTAAGCACATTAAGCGGGCCATCATGGAGTGGCCGATCATCGATGGCTTCAACTCGCACATTAAGATCAAGCAGGATTGGCTGCCGGATATGAAGATCACGCTCGGCATGGCCAAGACTGCGCGGTTTGATCGCTGCCGGACGTGCCACCTGGCGATCGACATGGTCGGGCCGGGCGATGTGCCCGACTACCCGCATGGCGACGGCAAGAATGGAACTTACCAGCATCCGTTCTCGACGCATCCGCGGCCGGACGTCTATTTGACAGCGGCCAGTCCGCATCCGCTGAACGACTTTGGTTGCACCTCCTGTCACGACGGGCAAGGTTCGGGAACCAGTTTTCAGAATGCGTCGCACACGCCCAATGATCCGCATCAGGCACATGAATGGGAGCACGAATTCAAGTGGTTCAACAACCACTTCTGGGAATACCCGATGCAGCCAGCTCGGCTGCGTGAAGCGGCCTGCTTGAAGTGCCATCATTCTGTCGTTGAGTTGGGTCAGAACACGAAGTTCGGTGCGACCGCTCCCAAGGCCTATCAAGGCTGGCAGCTCATCAAGAAGTACGGCTGCTTTGGTTGCCACGAGATCAATGGTTTCGACGCTGGCAAACCAGTTGGTCCGGATCTGCGGCTGGAACCGTCGCCCGAAGAAGCTAAGAAAATAGCCGATGACCCGAAGGCGGTCGCCGGCCTCGAACGCAAAGTAGGTCCGAGCTTGCTGCACATCGCCAGCAAGACCACTCGCGAGTGGCTGACACATTGGACGGAAGAGCCGAAACGCTTCCGCCCGACAACCACCATGCCGCAGTTCTTCCACCTGACTAACAACAACGGCCACGACGGTGATACGGAAGGCCCGAAGTTCACGAGAGTGGAACTCGCTGCCATTGCCCATTACTTGTTCGACTACTCGGAGAAACTTGAGACTCTCGTACCGGATTCCGATGTTGAGCCAGCCGACAAAGATCGCGGTGAAACATACTTCGCTCAGAAGGGCTGTCTGGCATGTCACAGCCATGATGCGGATCGGTTCAAGGGTTCGAAAGCGGAATTCGGTCCCAACCTGTCCAAGGTGGCCGCGAAGATTAAGCCGGGCAAAGAAGGCTTTAGCTGGCTCTATACCTGGATTCGCGATCCAGAACGTCATCACCAACGGACGCGCATGCCGAACTTGTTCCTGCAAAAGGAAAAGATCAAGAAGAATGACGTGGAAGCGCTCGTAGATCCGGCGGCGGACATCGCGGCTTATCTCTTGAGCGCCGGGCCGCAGAAGTACGATGCGATCGAAGCCACGGATGAAGAAGTGAATGAGTTGGTCGAGAAGCTGTTGTGGCGACGCAAGACGATCACTCCCGCTCAGGCCAAAGATGTGATGTCGACTCGCAAGTACCCGATCCCCCGTGAAAACGTGAAGGGGGACGAAATCGAGTTGGTACCTGAGAAGCCCGATGCCGAGATGAATGATGAAGAGTGGAAAAAGCGGAAGATGAATTACCTCGGGCGAGTCACCATCTCGCGCTATGGCTGCTACGGCTGCCACGAGATCAAGAACTTCGAGAAGTCTCGCCCAATTGGTACTGCCTTGCAGGACTGGGGTCTCAAAGATCCCTCACGATTGGCTCCGGAGCACATTGAGGAATACCTGCATCATCACGGAGAACCGGATGGGAGTTCGACCAGGGATCGGGTCGCGGCGGCGATCCAGAACGCAACCACGGGCGATAACGACAGCGAAGAAGAGAAGGATCGTGAACTCGGTGCGGCGTTCTTCTACGAGAGCTTGTTGCATCACGGTCGGCCTGGCTTCCTTTGGCAGAAGCTCCGCGATCCACGCAGCTATGACTACGAAAAGACGTCGACCAAGTTCTATGACGAACGGTTGAGGATGCCGAAGTTCCCGCTCAACGAGCAGGAGATCGAAGCGATTTCGACGTTCGTGCTGGGCCTCGTCGCTCGGCCGCCCGCCGAAAAATATGTGTACCGGCCGAAGGGAGCGGAACTCGCCAAGGTCGAAGGGGAGAAGTTGCTGCAGAAATTCAATTGCACCGGCTGTCACCTGATCGAGCTGCCTGAGGTTGCCTTTGGGATCAATGTCATTAAGGACAATGAGACCAGTCCGCCGCGTCCCGATTTCGATGCCACCGAGTTGGCGGCGACCGATCATCCGTTGGCAGTCGAGTGGCTGATGAAGCTCAAGCCTGCTCGAAACGGGTTAACCACGGCAGTTCATACGGTGAAGCGCGGCGATGCCGAAGAGCATTTGCCGGTGGTGAAATTCCGAGGGATGATCAATTCTCGTCCCGATCCGAAAGCCGACATTGAAGAGCAAGACTACGGATACAAGCTTTGGGAACCGTTGAGCGTCGATGGCAAAGTGAAATTCCCCGGCTCAACAATTTCTTTCAATGCAACTCAGTTGGTCTCGGCGAAACCATCGCGAGGCGGTGCGTTCGCTGAATGGCTCTCTGATGAACTGCTACGAACGAAACAAGAAGAGAGTCGGGATCGTGCCTGGCAAGATGCTCCTCCGCCGCTGTATCTCGAAGGGCTCAAGGTTCAGACTCCCTGGCTGTATTCGTTCCTGAAGAACCCGTACCAGATTCGTCATACGACTGTATTGCGGATGCCTAAGTTCAACATGACGGACGCGGAAGCTCAGGCGTTGGCGAACTACTTCGCGGCGTATGACGGTGCTCCGTTCCCGTATCAGGACATCCCGCAGCGCCAGCCCGCGTACATTTCAGACATGAACACGAAGTATCACGAGAAGTACCCCGATAATAAGGGAACGTACTTGCAAGAGTCGTGGCGGGCGGCGGGAGTCCGGTTATGCGCCGGCTGCCATGAGTTCGGCGGGCGGGAATACAAATCGCTCGATCCCAAGAAGGACATTCGCGGACCTAACTTGGATCACGTTCAAAATCGTTTGCGTCCGGATTGGGTGACGCTGTGGTTGCTCAAACCGAGTTTCATCACGCCGCACACGTCGATGCCGGTGAATTTCCCACCGAATCAAACGCAGTTCGAGACGATCTTGGGGGGCAACGCGACAGATCAGACGATCGCAGTCCGCGATGCGTTGTTTAACTACGCTCGATTGATGGAGCGTGAAGGGAAGTTGCCCGAAGCGCAGGCGGCGGCTCCGGCTGAGGAAGCGAAGCCCGGCGAAGCCAAGTCCGGTGACGGAGGTGCCCAATGATGACACGATTTTGTCTAACGAAAATCCGAGCTTCGGCAATCCTGTGGAGTTTGCCTCTGGCCGGGTTGAGCCTCTGTGGCCTCTCTGGTTGTGGCAAACTGGAAACCGGAGCTCACGCCGAGCCTTCCGTGCGAATCAAACTGGCCGAAGCACCGAGCGTTCCCAAGGATCCTGGTACGACGGCCGAAGCCGTGCCTGTCGCCAGCAGCGGCGCGCCGGGAGGATTTTTCGGTCGAGTCATTTTCAAGGGGGCGGTGCCCTCTCCGAAGGTGATGTATGAAAAGGGAAAGGCTCCTAAGGAATCAGATGTCTGTTCGGCGTCTGGGAACATCATGGTCGAGGACTTGGTGATCGGAGCCGATGGCGGCATCGCCAACGTCTTTATCTACCTCGACAAAGTTCCCAAGGGATACAAGGCGACTCCGCCGACTGATCCGATCAAGTTTGACCAGAAGAATTGCACCTTCCTGACTCATGCGTTGATTTGTCAGGTCGGTCAACCGGTGCAGATCATCAATGACGATGACGTGCCGCATAACACCAAGAACTTCCCGCTGAAGAACGATCAAATCAGCCCCACGATCGGCAAGAAGGATCGGGTCGGCTCGACGGTCGTTTACAAGAAGGCGGAGAACAAGCCCATCGGCGTGAAGTGCGACTTCCATGCTTGGATGAGCGCCTATCACTTGCCGATCGATCATCCGTTCGGTGCAGTCACCGATAAAGACGGCAACTTCAAGATCGAAAATCTGCCGGCCGGCGATCACGTCTTCAAGATTTGGCACGAGAAGGCGGAAGGCGGCAAGGGCGGATATCTGGAGAGCAAGTACAAGGTCACCGTGAAGGGCGAAATGAAGTCAGTCGACATCCCCGAGGATGCCGCGAAGTTTGGTTTGTAGTGAGGTACGACGGGCATTCTTGCCCGTCGCGGATTGGGCAAGTGCGTCCAACCTGCGTTGAACCCGGAGGATGTTTCCGTGAGCGTGCGTTGGCAATCGTTGATCGTCGGGCTGGCCTGCGCGTTGGCGGGGTGTGGCGGCGATGGGTCGCAGATGCGATTCGTCGAGAACTCCACACTTGCCAAGCCGGTTCATCGGAAGGCTCGCGTTGTCGTCACGAAACAATTGGAAGAACACTTCGGAACTCCGCTCAATAGCGTCGCATGGCTCAAGCTGCCGGTGAAGTACGGCCGGGCCGAAGGCAAGGTCACGGCGATCGAAGATCAGACCGTCACCGTGGAGCTCAATGCCGAGTCGGCCGACCTGACGGGCTTCGATGCCGCCGACTTTGCGGGAACCGAATTGCTGCTGACCTCCGGAGCGAACCAAGGGAAGACGGTCACACTGGTCACTTTCGACGGTAAGAAGAAGACGTTTGAGATGGCCGCTTCGGACGTCGTTCCGGCGGTCAACGATCAATTTGTGGCGGGTGGCAATGTCTTGAGGCACGGGCGCAAGCTGTATGCTCGGCACTGCCAGCACTGTCACGGAATCAGCGGGGATGGCGATGGCCCCACCGCGAAGTATCTGAATCCCCGCCCGCGCGACTATCGGCAAGGGAAATTCAAATTCACCTCGACAGCCGGTCCGGCTGGCAAGGCGACTCGCGATGATTTGCGGCGCATCGTTGGCCAAGGGATTCCTGGAACCTACATGCCGGCATTTGTGCCGATGCTCAAAGATGGCGAGATGACGGCGATCATCGAGTACGTCCGCTGGTTGGCTTTACGCGGTGAAGTGGAGTGGCAACTACTCGGACAGTTCAAGGAAGACTACGCCGCGGACCGCGCGAAGAAGGAAGCCAAAGAGCCCGTTGATCAAGCGAAGTCGGCTGTCGATCAAGCTAAGTTGGCGATCAAGGAAATCGACGAGACCATCAAGGCCAACACCGATGAAAGCAAGAAGGCGGAACTCGACGGGTCAAAGAAAGAGGCCAAGGCGGCACTGGCCGCAGCCGAAAAGGAACTCGATAAAGCCAAAAGCCAAATGAGCGCCAAGGAAACTGAGGCCGAGAAGCAACTCGACACCCAATTGAAGGAATTTGAAAAGGCGGGCTTGGCGGAACTTTTGGAAGAAGTCACCGGCGACTTGGCCGACAAGTGGAACGCGGTCGAGGAAGAGGGAGCATTGATCATCCCGGAAATGGCTCGCGTTCCTGATTCGGCCGAATCCCGGAAGAATGGAAAGGAACTCTTCTTCGGTAAAGTGGCGAACTGCGTGAACTGTCACGGCTTGGCAGGTAAAGGGAACGGAGCTCAGACCGAGGAAGTTGGAAAGAACTTGCGAACCGGCGAACTCTATCCGGCTCCAGGTCTGTATGACGATTGGGATCAGCCGATCAAGCCGCGCGATTTGACTCGCGGAATCTATCGTGGTGGTCGCCGGCCAATTGACCTTTATCGGCGGCTCACACAGGGGATCAAGGGGACGCCAATGCCTGGCGCTCCTAAGACCCTCAAGCCGGAACAAATCTGGGACCTAGTGAATTACGTGCTGTCGATTCCGTTCGATCCGTCGACTCCGAAAGCCGCCCCGGCTCACAGTGTCGTGGGGCAGTCGGGCGAAAAAGGACACGCGAACTAACGAGCATGACTTCGTTCCCTCGCCCCGCGCGGGAACGGGAACACTGACGCTCCGCGTCGTTGGTGGAGAAAGAAGTAGACCGCACACTCCGTGGGCGGAGAGTTCGGCACACGGAGTGTGCCGTCTACTTTGAGTGACGCGGAAAGTCGGGGCCGGCGTCTGATCGCCGAACCTGGGACCGAGAATACGAAAGCACTGGAGTTTCAACCGTGCGCAAGTTTTGGTGTGGATTCTTTATCTTCTGGCCGATCGCCGCGGTGGTTTATTCCGCGGTGTCGCCGCAGTTCAATTGGTGGTTTCCGGGGCCTTCCGTCACCGAACTGGGGCAGCGGATCGACAACTTGTTTTATCTGATTCTGATCATCGTCACGGCGGTGTTCATCGGGACGCAGGTCGCGTTGGGATATGTCTTGTGGCGCGCGTCGCACAGCAAGGCCGAGCGGGCTTGGTTCACTCACGGTAGCCATAATCTGGAGGTGATCTGGTCGGTGGTGCCCTCGGTGATCTTGCTGTTCCTCGCGCTGTATCAAATGGATGTGTGGGCGCTGTTCCGCGTGCAATCCTTCTTCCCGAAGGAGGCGCTGAACGCTCCCGTCGCGGAAGTGACCGCTCGGCAGTTTGAGTGGCGGATTCGCTATCCCGGTTTGGACGAGCATGGAGTCCCGAAAAAGTTGCACCTCAAGCCGCAGCCGGATGACCTCTACACCGTCAATGATTTGCATGTCCCGATCGGCCGCCCGGTGATGATCAACCTGCGCAGCGACGACGTGCAGCATTCCTTCTTCCTGCCGCACCTGCGAATCAAACAGGACGCGGTCCCCGGCCAGATCATCCCGATCTGGTTCAAGCCGGAACGGCAGGGCAACTTCGACCTCGCCTGCGCCGAACTCTGCGGCTGGGGCCATTACAAGATGCGGGCTCAACTGATCGTGGAACGGGAAGTCGAATTCCAAGCCTATCTCCAGAAGCTGCGAGCCGATCAAAACTACGATGGCCATGCGACGCCTAGCGCCGTGGCTAAGAAGGATGAATAACATGAGTGCCACGGGAGTTGCCCTGGAACACGGGCACGATCATGACCACGCTCACGGTGCCCACGGGCATCACGAGTTGTCGTTCGTCAAAAAATATGTGTTCTCGACCGACCACAAGATGATCGGCATGCAGTTCCTGTTCACGACGCTGCTGATGATGATGGTCGGCGGCGCGTTGGCGCTGGGGGTGCGCTGGCAGGTCGCGTTTCCGTGGACTTCGATGCCGTTGTTCGGGCCGTTGTTCGCCGAGTCGGGAGGGCAAATCTCTCCTGAGTTCTACACGATGCTTTTCACCATGCACGCTACGGTGATGATCTTTCTGGTCATCATCCCGGTGCTGGCGGGGGCGTTCGGTAACTTCTTGATTCCGCTGATGATCGGGGCCGACGACATGGCCTTCCCGGTGCTCAACATGTTGAGCTACTGGTTCATGATCCCTGCCATCGCCTGCTTTGGACTGAGCTTCTACTTCGGTGGAGCGGCCGCAGGTTGGACGGCCTACCCGTTGTTGGCCGACATCCGGGCCGCCGCTCCGTCCTCCGGTTCGGCTCAGACGTTCTGGCTGCTGGGGGTCACGTTCGTCGGTGTGTCGTCGATGATGGGATCGGTCAACTACATGACGACGATCATCAATATGCGTGCTCCCGGCATGACGCTGTTTCGCATGCCGCTGACGATTTGGGCCATGTTGATCACGGCGATCTTGCAAGCGTTCGCGCTGCCGGTGCTGACGGCGGCGGGCTTTATGCAGGTCTTCGACCGGCTCGACTTTGGCGGACCGCTGGAAGGGATTCACACTGTCTTCTTCATTCCCGCGGGATTGGTCGTCAACAATGCCGACCCGACGGTTGGCGGCGGACAGCCACTGTTGTGGCAGCACCTTTTCTGGTTTTACTCGCACCCGGCCGTTTACATCATGCTGCTGCCGGCGATGGGCATGGTCAGCGACATGCTGGCCTGCATGTGCCGGAAGCCGGTGTTTGGCTACAAGCCGATGGTGTTCTCGATGTCGGCGATCGCCGGGCTGGGCTTCATCGTGTGGGGCCACCACATGTTTATCAGCGGCATGAACCCCGCGCTCGGCATGACGTTCATGCTCTCTACGATCATGATCGCGCTCCCTTCCGCCGTGAAAGTCTTTAACTGGATCGGCACGATCTGGGGTGGCCGGTTGCAGTTCAATACGGTCACGCTTTATTGCGCCGCGTTCATTTCGATGTTCATCGTCGGTGGTCTGAGCGGCATCTTCATGGCGGCCGTCCCGGTCGACATCTACTTCCACGACACCTACATGATCGTGGCGCACTTCCATTACGTCGTATTCGGTACGACGTTGTTCGGTGTCTTCGCGGGAATTCAGTTCTGGTACCCGAAAATGTTCGGCCGGAAGATGAACGAGACGCTCGGCAAATGGCACTTCTTCCTGAGCTTCATCGGTTTCAACGGAGCGTTCTTCCCGATGCACATGCTGGGCATCGCCGGCTTCCCCCGCCGCTACGCCGACCCGTACATCCATCCGTACCTCGAACACCTGATGCCGCTGAACCAGTTCATCACGGTCTCGGCCATCATCATGGGCTTTGGTCAATTCTTGCTGCTCTACAACTTCGGGACGAGCTGGTTCCTGGGCGAGAAGGCGGGCCGCAATCCGTGGGGTGCCAACGGCCTGGAATGGTCCGCTCCATCGCCGCCAGGTCACGGCAATTTCGATGTTCCACCGGTCTGTTATCGCGGGCCCTACGAGTACTCGAACCCGAACAACCCGGACCAAGACTTTTGGATGCAGACCGATCCGCCAAAGAGCAAGAAGAAGCCGGAAGGGGACGCTGGTCACGGGCATTAACTTTGGACTGCGGCGATTCATCGCCGCTTTCCTTTGCGGCGGAGCCGCCTTTTCATTCGGACTCAAATTTTCAACCCATACAGAAAAGCGGCTCCGCCGCGATCCAAAGCGGCGATGAATCGCCGCACTCCAAAATGACCACCTCCCTCCATCGTTGGTTGCATCGCTACGCCGTCTTGACGGCGGCGGTCGCGTTGTTGCCGATTGGGATGGGAGCGCTCGTAACGACGCTCGATGCGGGCATGGCGTTCATGGATTGGCCGACGTCCGACGGGCAGAACAT
Organism: Planctomyces sp. SH-PL62; assembly: GCA_945905295.1. Taxonomy (GTDB): domain Bacteria; phylum Planctomycetota; class Planctomycetia; order Planctomycetales; family Planctomycetaceae; genus SXKJ01. Next base: position 102,963 of record CAMDPX010000001.1, read on the forward strand.
GTTTCTGTATCCGTGGCTGCGAGACTTTCACGCGAATCGCGACAAGTTTGTCGAACACGGGCATCGCCTGGCCGGCAGCCTGATTGGATTGATGTCAATTGGGCTCGCGGTGCTTGCTCGAAAGTGTGAGCCGCGAAGTTGGATGCGGAATCTGGCGGTCGGCATTCTGGTCGCCGTCATTGCCCAGGGACTGCTGGGTGGCTTCCGAGTGATCGTTGATGCTCGTGTTGCCGCGCTGGTGCATGGCTCGTTCGCGTCACTGATCTTCGCGACGATCACCGTGTTCGCACTCGCGACGGGATCGAAGTGGGAGAGCAATAGTCAGGCTCCGCAGTCGGCCAACGCGATTTCGAGCGGCTTGAAGTTTCTGGCGATCGCAACTCCGTTGACGATCTTCGCTCAGTCGCTGCTGGGCGGTTTAGTGAGGCATCTCGGTCTCGCATTGCACGAACATTTGGCGGGCGCGATTCTGGCGACCGTGCTGACGGTCGCGGCCATCGTTGCGAGTTGGCGATCCGGCCATTCCTGGCTCCGTTCGGCGGCAGTCGGATTGTCGATCGTCTTGCTGGTCCAATTGGTTTTGGGTGCCGGTGCTTGGGTGACTCGATTTGGGTTTCCTCCGTCTGGGTATGTCGCGGTGCAGCAGGCTCCGGAACAGATTCTTTTCCGGACGGCTCATGCGGTGGCGGCGATGTTCGTATTGATGATGTCGGTGCAATTGGCGGCTCGCGTGCTGCGATTGAGTTGGCTTAGTGGAGCACGTTTTCAACGTGCTGATTCAATGCACGGTCAGGCTGGCACGTTGGAAACGTGCCCCACGTTTGGGGGGGCCGTGCGATGAGTGTTGTTCTCGATCCACAGGGCACGATGGAACTCGGCACGACGCTGACGGCGCGAGCGGATACGACTCCGCGGTGGCGCGAGTACCTGTCGCTGACGAAGCCGCGAATCGCGGTGATGGGATTGGTGACAGTCGCGTTGGGATTCATGTTGGCGACGACGGCCGAATGGTCAGTCGCGACGTTAGGTCATGCGTTGTTCGGCATCGGATTGGTGGCGGCGAGTTGCAGTGCGCTCAATCAATGGTTGGAGCGTGACTCGGATCGGCTGATGGCTCGCACGGCGAATCGAGCATTGCCCAGCGGTCGATTGATGCCCAGCGAAGTCTTGTCGTTTGGTCTGCTGCTGGCCGTGGTCGGTCTGGCGGAATTGATGTGGTTTGTGAATGTTCTGACCGCGTTGCTGTCGGCGGCCACGCTGCTGCTGTACGTCGTGGTCTACACACCGCTCAAACGGCGCACGTCACTTTGCACGACGATTGGTGCGATCCCTGGTGCGATGCCACCGGTGCTCGGCTGGGTCGCGGCGGGTGGCGAGTTGAATGCCGGTGCGTTCGCTCTGTTCGCGACATTGTTCGTCTGGCAGTTCCCTCACTTCCTGGCGATCGCTTGGCTGTACCGCGAGCAATATGCCTCGGCGGGTTTGCGAATGCTGCCTCAATCGCGGCCGGCTCCGCGAGTGACCGGTTGGTTGTGCGTCGGCTATGCGTTGGCACTGATTCCGGTCAGTTTGCTTTTGAAAGATGCGGCGCTGGCGGGGGATTGGTTTGCGTTGATCGCGGTGGTGCTCGGCGTGGGCTACGTCGCGTTTTCCGTTCGCTTTTTGCTAGCTGAGTCAGTCAAGACGGCTCGGCAGTTGTTGTGGTTCTCGTTGGTGTACTTGCCGGCGCTGTTGCTGGCTCTGACTTGGGATCATTGGAGATTGTTGAGTTAGTTCGCTGGTAGTGACCGCATTCATGCGGTCGTGTCATGACGGTTTGACCGCATGAATGCGGTCACTACGAGCGCGGGAAGTCAAAATGTCGCACGCACCTTCACACGCGGTTCCGCCTATCAAGATGGGGTTGGCCATTCCCAACTCCAAGCTGTGTATGTGGCTGTTCCTCGGCACCGAAATCATGTTCTTCACGGCGTTCATCGGCACCTACATGGTGCTGCGACTGGGCTCCAAGGGCTGGCCGACCGACCCGGAAGTGACGCACATTCGTGTCGCGGCGGGTGGCATCAATACGTTCGTGCTGATCCTGTCGAGCTACTTTGTCGTGGTCGCTCACGAGGCGATGAGTTTGAAGAATTTCGAGAAAGCCCGTGCCTTCTTGAAATGGACGTTCGCGCTGGCCGTGGTCTTTCTGGGGATCAAGTCCTACGAGTACTACGGCAAGATTGACCACGACATTCTGCCGGGACACATCGCGGAGAACGATCAACAGGCGAAGTACAAAGTCTTGAAGGAATCGGAGAAGGCGGTTGCTTGGCGGCTGGATCAACTGGTCAGCAAGGCGAAGTCACTGAATGCGTTTGAAAAACTTCCGGAGCCCGCAAATGATCCGAGCAAGCTCCGCAAGGCGCTGGTCGATGCAGCCGGGAAACTGAAGGGCTCGGACAAGCCGGCGGAAGCCGCGGCCGCCGAGGAGTTCAAGGAGTTCGATGAACCGGATGCGGCCGACCCGTCGAAGTCGACGATGTTCAGCCGCTTCAAGGCGATGAAGAAGGACATCCAATCCGAGACTGTGCCGCTTTCAGAAATTCAGCACCAACTCGAAGGATTGAAGTCGAATGAGCAGTGGGGCTTCGTCTTCAAGTCGGTGCATGAACCGCATCCGATTCTGTACGGCAATATTTTTGCCTCGTGCTACTTCCTGATGACCGGCTTCCATGCGCTGCACGTCATCATCGGCATGATCCTGTTCGCCATCGTCCTGAAGCAGCCGAAGCTCGAAGGTTGGCACGACTTCGTGGAGAACAGCGGCCTGTATTGGCACTTCGTCGACTTGGTGTGGATCTTCTTGTTTCCGTTGCTCTATATCGTTTGAAGCCACTCTCGCTAGCGCGAAGGCCAACGAGCCACCGGCACAGGGCCGGTGGGGTTGAGAGAGATCAAAAAGGTTTTCAGTTATGCACGACGATCATTCGCATCACGAACATCCTAAGTACGCCTTGATTTTTGCGGCGCTGTGCGTTTTCACGCTCATCTCGATCATGGCCGACGTGGTGCAACTGCCATATGCAGTGAAAGTGGTGGCCGTGTTGTCGGTGGCGACGTGCAAGGCGCTGTGCGTGTTGGCGTGGTTCATGCACCTGAAGTTCGAGCGGGCTTGGAAGTATGTGTTGCTGGCTCCCACCACGATCCTCGCGCTGGGGCTGCCCCTGGCTCTGATGCCCGATGTTGGCGAGCACTACTACACGCAGGAAGTTCCGCAGATGGATGACTACGCAGAGCATCTGGAACATCGGAAGCATGCGGCCGAGCATCACGGCGAGGCAGAGCCGGAGTAGTCAACTTGGAGCGCGGTGGTTGGGCTCCACCCTCCAGGAACATCATGACCGCGATCTGCATTGATGATCTGACTCATGCCTACGGTGAGCGGCAAGCGCTCTGTGGCGTGACGTTCGAGATTCGTCGTGGCGAGATCTTCGGAGTGCTCGGCCCCAATGGCGGCGGCAAGACGACTCTGTTTCGTGTTCTCTCGACGCTGTTGCCGATTCAGTCTGGCCGAGTAACTGTCTTGGGCTTCGATGTGGCGGCGAACTCTGCGGACATTCGGCGGCGTATCGGCGTGACGTTTCAAGCTCCAAGTCTCGATCGGCGATTGACTGTGCGAGAGAACCTCGTTCATCAAGGGCATCTTTACGGGCTCAGTGGGCGAACGTTGGCGGCGCGCATTGACGATCGGCTGGCTCGATTGGGACTGAGCGATCGCCAGCACGCGTTGGTCAATTCGTTGTCGGGTGGCTTGCAACGCCGTGCGGAGATCGCCAAAGGGATGCTGCATGATCCGGAGTTACTGCTGCTCGACGAGCCGAGCACGGGACTCGATCCGGGTGCGCGGCACGATCTGTGGCGGTACTTGCTGCAGCTTCGCGATGAGAGTGGCGTGACGGTCGTGGTCACGACGCATCTGATGGAGGAAGCAGAGAAGTGTGATCGGCTCGGCTTGCTGGATCGCGGGAAGCTGGTCGCGCTGGGAACTCCGGCGGAATTGCGAGCGGAGATTGGTGGAGATTGTTTGACGATCTTGGCCGATGAGCCGGCTCGATTGTCGCAGTTGATCGTTGGACGATTCGGCATCGAGCCGAAGTTGTTCGGGCAATCGTTGCGGATTGAGAAGGCTCGTGGACACGAACTCTTGCGCGACTTGGTCGAAGCCTTCCCGAACGAGATCACGTCGGTGTCTTTGGGGAAGCCGTCTTTGGAAGATGTCTTTATTGCGAAGACGGGGCATCGGTTTTGGGATGAAGATGGAGCGGGAGTGAAATGACACACCTTGCTTATGCCGACAACACCTGTTGGTTGGGTTTGAATTGCTGACAGAAAAATGGGGGCAGAAAAAAGTGACGAATCAAATCTTGTGACGATGGGAAGTTGCCCCTTTTTTCTGCCCCCATTTTTCTGTCAGTCGTCTCCGCAATTACTTGTTTGAATTTATTGAGAAGCCTGATGACATCGGGAACGTCCGACAAATCGACTCATGAATCGGCAGCGTTCTTTTGGCTGCCGATCTGGACGCTGACGCTGCGCGAGTTGCTGCGGTTCTTTCGGCAACGGACTCGGGTGGTCGGGGCGTTGGGGCAGCCGTTGATCTTCTGGGTGCTGTTCGGAGCGGGATTGCGTGGATCGTTTCAAGCTCCGGAGTGGGCGCCGGCGGAGATGACCTATCAGGAGTATTTCTTTCCCGGTGTGACGGTGATGATCGTGTTGTTCGCGGCGATCTTCTCGACGATCTCGATCATCGAGGATCGGCGCGAAGGATTCCTGCAAGGGGTGCTGGTGGCTCCGGTGCCGCGGTTGGCGTTGGTGCTGGGCAAGCTGACGGGCGGGACGTTGTTGGCTCTGATTCAGGCGGCGTTGTTTTTGGTGATCGGTCCGCTGTTGCAATTCGTTGGGCTGGCACCGAGCCTCGGTTGGCAACTCAGCGCTGGCGGGTGGTTGGCGATGATTGGGTTTCTCACCCTGGTGGCGTTCGCGTTGACGGCTTTGGGATACTCGATGGCGTGGTCGCTGGATTCGACGCAGGGGTTTCATGCGTTGATGAGCGTGTTTCTGATGCCGATGTGGTTATTGTCTGGCTCGTTCTTTCCGGTGCCAGAGTCGGGTTGGTTGTCGTGGGTGATGCGATTGAATCCGCTGACTTACGGCGTTGCTGGATTGCGTCGATTGATGTCTCCGCTGTTGGCAGACGCCCCGGTGAGTGCTTCACTACCGAGCCTGATGTCCTGCCTCGGGGCGACGTGCGTGTTTTGTTTGGTGACGGTGACGCTGGCCGGCTGGCTGACTCATCGCAGGAGTGTGATCAATGTCCGATAGCTCATCGTCAACGGACAATCGTGCGGCCGATGCGACTGGTGTTGTCGCCAAGCCCTTTGGATCGCCGGTGGGGAAACCTTTGATTGTGAAATCGTTGTTTGTCGTGAATGGCATCGTCTGTTGCGCGCTGGTGGCGGCGTGGGTGGCGTTTGGTACGCGCGGCCGGAACAACTCGGACGAGCCGAAGCCGTTTGCCAGTGCGACAGACATCACCGATGACGACGACGACGGTCGCCCGAAGGTCATCAAGATAGAAATGAAATGGCCGGAGTCGGGGATCGCCGATTTCGAGTTCACGGAACGGAGCGGCAAGGTCGTTCACAAAGAGGATCTCGTTGGGCATCCGTGGGTCGTGAGTTTCATCTTCACGCATTGCGCGGGACCGTGCTTCCGAGTGACCTCGGCGATGCGGCGGCTTCAAGACGAGTTCTTCCAAGACACCGACCTGCGGCTGGTGACGATCACGGTCGATCCGGAACGGGACAGCCCAGCGCAGCTCGCCAAGTATGCGAAGGACTTTCAGGCGTCGCCGGAGCGGTGGTTGTTTCTGACCGATCCCACCGGACTGAAGGACAAGATTTATCCGCTGATCAACGGCAGCTTTCTGATGCCGGTGCAAGAAGCGACCGGTGCAATGCGGATCGAAGGGCACGAGTTCATCCACACGAACAACATCTTGTTGGTCGATGAACGTGGCGTTGTGCAGGGCAAATGGAACTCGATCGACGACGCCAGCTTCGACCAACTGCGCCGCGAGCTGCGAAAGCGATTGAAGAAGACATCGGAAAAGAGTGTTCCAAGCGAAGCCGGCACGAAAACCGAATGACCGTAGTTCCAAGTTCGGTCGTCGCTGAACTCGCCAGAGTTCAGAGAGCCGCGACCGAAGTCTGAATTCTGGCGAATTCAGCTACGACTCGCTGGAACTTGGATCTACAGAATGGTGAAGGACGTCATGACTCCAGATTGGGTGATGTGGTTGCCCGCGGTGAATGCCTCGTTGAATGGTGTGGCGACGGTCTTGCTGGTGCGCGGTTGGCAGCAGATTCATCGCGGTCAGCGAGTCGCTCACAAGCAGACGATGCTGGCGGCATTTGGCGTGTCGGTGGCGTTCTTGGCCTGCTATCTGACGTATCACTTCGCGTTGCAGCACTTCACGGGCAGCGGGTCGAAGAAGTTTGAGGGGGTCGGTTTCATTCGCCCCGTCTATTTCACGATCTTGATCAGCCACATCGTGCTGGCCGGCTTCGTGCCATTTCTGGCGGGGGCGGCGATCTGGTTGGGATTGAAGGCGGATCGGGCCGAAAGGCTCGGACAAACGGCGGATTGGAGCCGCCATCGCAAGATCGCCAAGGTGACGTTTCCGGTGTGGTTGTATGTGTCGATCACGGGAGTGGTGATCTATTTCTTGGCATATCACTGGCCGAGTTCATAGACTCCGGCTGATGGTTACGCTTCGGGTTCGTGAGGATTGAGATCATGTTGCGACGAATTGTGTTGGCCGTTGTGCTGTTGTTGGGTGCGGTCGGTCCGCTGGCTCAGTCGGCTCAGGCGTGCCCGATGTGCAAGATCGCCAATGAGCAGGACTCGCTGCTGCCGAAGGCTTACATGTACTCGATCCTTTTCATGATGGGGATGATCTTCACGATCGGCGGTGGCATCGGCTATGGGATGTACCTGCTGGGCCGCAAAGAGAACGCGGCGATCGAAGGCTGGGAGCAGGGTGAGGCGGATGCCGAGTCGAATGCGGGGGGATTGCAGCCAGCGACGACGTAGTTTCTGAGAAGGAAAAGTGCCCGACGAATTTAAGGAGACGACGAATGTGGTCCATCATTCGTCGTCTCCTTTCATTCGTCGGGCTCTTTTTTTGAAGCCTCAATTCTCAGACTCGTCACCCCCGCCCTCATCTGATTCGAAATCGGAAGCATCGAAGAAGCAGTCGAACGCCAGGAATAGCGAGCGGGCGTAGCGGAACCAGAACAGCGGCCAGAGCATGCAATAGACCGCCAGCGGTGGAGCGACCCATTCTTTCGGGACGCCGTATCCGAAGTGCAGGATCAGATAGGCGGCGCTCATGGTCAGCGAGGTCTGGCCGTAGTTGATGTACGTCGAACCGAGGAAGTAGCCGGGCGAGCGTTCGTACTTCAGTTGGCATCCCGAGCATCGTTCGTGCATGCGGAACCAGCCGATGAAGAGCGGGCCTTCGCCGCAGCGCGGACAGCGGAGATGCAGGGCTCGTGAGAGGAGCGTGGAGGCGGAGCGTTCGGGCATCGAGATTGAAGATCGTTATTTGAGGTCAGGCGAACTGGACCGGGTCGTACTCTGAATCGCTGGGGCGCACGATGAGTCCTGGGAATTGTCCCCGCAATACCTCGGCGAGGTGTTCCATCGCGGGGCGTTCGGTGGCGTAGTGGCCGGGCAGGATCAGCGCGATGTTGCTCGCTTCCGCTTCCAGGCAGGAGTGGAAGCGAGCTTCGCCGGTCAGCAACGCCTCGCAGCCTTGTTGAGCGGCATCGCGCAGAAACTCGGCGGCTGCTCCGCAGGCGATGCCGAGTTTGGTGATTGGCCGATCCAAGTTGCCGACGTACTGCAATGTCGAGACACGCAGCGCGGGTTTCGTAAGTTCGATGAGTTCGCCCAGTGTCATCGCGGTCGGCAAATATCCTAAGCGGCCAGCGCCAAGTATTGACGTCGAGAGCAAACGCAGCGGCAGCACGTCATACAGATCGAACAACCTCGCAAGCTGCGAGTTGATGCCGTTGACCGAGCTGTCGTAGCTGGTATGCGGGCTGTAAACCGAGACTCCCGCGCGGATCAGCGATAACAGCATTCGCCCTTCGGAGGTTTCGGCGGTCAGTCGCTGCACGGGGCGAAACAAGATCGGATGATGACTGACGACCAACTGACACTTTGCCGCGATCGCTTCCTCGGCGACGTTCGGGGAGAGCGTCAAGCAGGTCAGCACCGATTGGATTTCCTCGGCTGGATCACCGAGCAACAGTCCGACGTTGTCCCAATCCTCGGCGAGGTCCGGCGGTGCGTACTCACGCAGGAAATTGGTGATCTCTCGCAGTCGAATCACAGTTAGCTCCAATCGCGGATAGGGTGGCCAGTGCAGAGCGGAAACGACTCGCCGAGCAGCGGAGCGTGATAGCGCTGGCTGGGATCAACACCGAGGTGCGTGAGAATCGTGGCCGCAAGATCGGGAGGCGTGACCGGCTTGTCGCTGACATGGCCTCCCAGGCGATCGGTCGCTCCGAAGACATGCCCGGAGGGAACGCCTCCGCCGGCGACCAGTGCGGTGAAGGCATGGGGCCAGTGATCGCGGCCTGTCTTCTCGGTGGCGTTGTTCTGAGTGAACTGGCCGATCTTCGGGGTGCGGCCGAACTCCCCGAGCGCCACGACCATCGTGCTGTCGAGCAATCCGCGTTCGTGCAGATCGGCGAGAAACGCGGCGAACGCGCGATCAAACACCGGAGCGAGTTTCTTCAGCCGATTGAAGTTGTCGTGATGCGTGTCCCAGAAGGGCGATTGCTTCTCATCGCGCGTGTCGTCGTCCCAATTGACTGATACGAGCGACACGCCACGCTCGACAAGTCGGCGAGCGAGTAACAAGCTTTGTCCAAATTTGTGCGAGCCGTATCGTTCGCGCGTCGGTGCCGCTTCGCGGTCGAGATCGAACGCGGCAGCGGTTTGCTCGCCGGTGATCATCGAGAACGCCTGCCGGTATTGATCGTTGACCAATTGGTTTCGCGGCCCGTCTCCCAGCACTCTGCGCACGGAGTCCACTTCGCGGAGCAATCCCTCGCGGCGCAGCAGTCGTGCGGCGGGAACATCGGTTGGCAGCCGAATGCCCGGCACCGAAAAATCGTCGCGGCTGGGATCGCCGTCGATGAGGAAGGCGTTGTGCATCTCGCCCATCAAGCCGCTCGACTGGCCGGCGATGCGAGCGCCTTGGCTGGGAAACATCAGATACCACGGCAGCACGACCGACGAGGGCATGCCACCGGAGGCTCGGCCGTATCGCATCACCATCGCCGAGAGTGACGGCCAATCGTCAGGAGCAAGCGTGTCAGTCGTGCCCGGTCGCCGATGCGGCCGTCCTGTGATCACTTGGCTGCACGCGGTGCCGTGGACTGGGTCGCCGTGAGTCATCGAACGCAACAGGCAGAGCTTGTCCGCCTGCTTCGCGAGGTTCGGCAGCAGTTCGGAAAGTTGAATGCCTGGGGCAGAAGTGGCGATCGGTTGAAAGATGCCGCGCACGTTTTCTGGTGCTTGCGTTTTCAAATCCCAGAGGTCGATATGACTAGGACCACCGAACAAAAAAATGAAGACACAGCGTTTGGCCGGAGCGAGCGGAGTCGCTTCGGTCTTGGCTTCATTTGCCTGAGCGACAGCGTTGAGTCGCAGGCCATTGATCGTCGATTCGCTCAGCCCCAGCCAACTGAGTCCGCCGATGCACAGCCACTCGCGCCGCGACAATCTCTGCGAGCGAATCCATGGCGTTTGATCGTCGTGCCCGAACTTAAGCATCGCAAAATCCAGAAGGAGGCGAAGCGAACGGTGAGATTATAGGGCGGCGCAGCCGCAAAGTAGACGAGTCACTCCGTGACTCGACAATTCCGGTCACGGAGAGGCTGTGAACTTTTTGGTAGCTGAAGTCGCCAGACTTCAGAATTCACCGAGAAAACTGAACTCTGGCGAGTTCAGCTACCAATTCTTTCACAGCCTCGGAGTGACCGGTCTACTTTGCTTGCGATTCAGCGGGGAGCACCTAAGCTGTCTGTCGTGCGCTGGACAACGAGCGCGTTCTCACAGACTCCTCCTACCCGACGAAGACCATGCTCAAGATTGAAACTGTTTCCGGCACGGCGGTGCCGTTGTTGTTGGATGACATTGATACGGATCGAATCATCCCCGCACGTTATCTGCGGTGCGTGACGTTTGATGGGCTCGGCGAGCACGCCTTTGAGGATGACCGCCAACAAGATACGCGGCATCCGTTCGATGATCCGCGATTCCAGGGAAGCCGAGTGCTCGTGGCCGGACGAAATTTCGGCTGTGGCTCGTCGCGCGAACATGCTCCGCAGTCGCTGCTGCGGTGGGGCATCCAAGCGATCGTGGCGGAATCGTTCGCGGAGATTTTCTTTGGCAACTGCACGTCGCTGGGGATTCCCTGTGTCGTTGCGTCGCGAGCGGATTTGGAAAAGTTGGTCGCGGCGATTCAGGCGGATCCGAAGCTGGTGGTGACGGTCGATCTCGTCGGTTGCGAAGTGCGGTTCGGCTCGCAAACGGCAAAGGTCACGATGGTTGAGAGTGCTCGCGGTTCGCTCGTCAGTGGCCAGTGGGATTTTCTCGGCCAGTTGCTCGACAACAAACCGGGCATCGCGGCGACGGCGGCGCGGGTGCCGTACTTGAATGGCTTCAACACGGCATCATGAGGTTGGCTCGGCTGTCATGTGGAAGTTCGCGATTCGTAATCTGTTCAGCCGACCGGCACGCTCGGCGTTGTCGTTGTTGGGGCTGACGGTGGCGGTCGCGGGGATGGTTGGGCTGTTCTCGGTCGCGCGCGGGTTGGAGCAGACGTTTGATCGCAGCTTCAAGGGCATTCCCGGAATGGTCATCGTCCAGGCGGGAGCGCCACTGCCGCTATTCTCGAAGTTGCCGACCTCCTGGAAAGAGGACATCGAGAAAGTGCCGGGAGTGTATGTGGTCGCTCCCGAAGTCTGGCTGCGAGCCAACATCATCGAAGACAAACCGGTGATGGCTCCGCCTCGGATTTTGCTGGGCGTGGATATCCCCTCGCGGCTGAAGTTGCGGAAAGGGGTCTATACCGAGTCCATGATCGAAGGTCGCTTTCTGGCTCCTGATGACCGTGGAAAACGGATCGTCGTCATCAGTAAGCAGATCGCCGACGAGCACCACAAGAAAATCGGCGACTCGATGAGCATCAACGGGATCGAGTTTGAAATCGCCGGGATGTATCACATCGGTTCGCTGCTGCTGGATGTCGCGATCCTGGTGGATGGCGAGACGCTGCGGCAGCTCGGCTGGTTCGATGCGCAGGCGGTGAGCGGGTTCTACATCGAATCGGATCTCGGCGCGTCGAATGAAGAGGTCAGCCAGCGCGTTCGTGATTTGTTGCAGGAACGGACGCTGACGACTCCATCGCCGTTGTCGTTTTTGGCTCTGGCTGGATTGGGGACGCCGAGTGCGCCGAGCAAATCGGAATCGAGCAGTGTCGGCGGCTGGTTGTTGAAGGCGTTTGCGGGATCGAACCCTGATAAGCCGTCTGACGGTAACCAGCGTGAGACTTCCAATTCATCGGTGCCTACCGGGGGGCTGACACCACCCGCTCGCCAAGAGAAGCCGAAGCGGCCATCACCGGTGGAGGTTCGGAATGCGTCGGATTTCTCCGAGCGTTTCAAAGAAATGGGCGAGGACTTGAACTTGGTCCTGACGGTGTTGACCGGCATTGGCATGACGATCGCCGTGCTGAGCATCGTCAACACCATGCTGATGAGCGTCAGCGAACGAGTCATTGAGTTTGGTGTCCTCAAAGCGAATGGCTGGACGCCGTGGGACGTGTTGCAGTTGATCACGGCCGAAAGCGCGACGCTCGGACTGGGGGGCGGAATTTTGGGGGCGCTGATTGGCTGGGTGGCGACGCGCGTCATCAATGCGCAGTGGCCCGACCGCGTGAATCTGTTTGCGAGTCCGGGCTTGTTGGTCTTCAGTGTCGCGTTCAGCACCGTGGTCGGTTTGCTGGGGGGCTTGTATCCGGCCATCTGGGCCATGCGCCTGTCGCCGATGGAAGCGATTCGTCGCGGTTGATCACGGAACTAATGCGTTGCGACGGGGTCGGGAGTCTTTTTCATGCCGCGGAATCTTCAAGACCTGCATATCGTTTTCTGACGCGGCATGAAAAAGACTCCCGACCCCTTCCGTTTCCAAGGACTCTCATGCCATGTCGCTCAATCCTCTGCCGCTGAGTTATTGCACCAACGTGCATCCGGGGCTGACGGTGGCTCAAGTGGAACGTGGTCTCACGGAATTCACGGTGCCGGCCGGACAGCGATTCGGATCGCCGTTGGCGGCGGGGTTGTGGTTGGCTCAGCCGGTGATTCGCGAGTTGCTGTCCGACCCGGACGGAGCGAAACGATTCGCGGCGCGCGTGGCCGAGTTGGGCTTGTGTACCTACACGCTCAATGTGTTTCCCTTCGGCGACTTTCACAGTGAGCGAGTCAAAGAAAACGTCTATCTGCCTGATTGGACTCAGCAGAACCGGTTGGAGTACTCGTGGGATTGTGCTCGCGTGTTGGCCGAACTGATCCGCGCGACGCTGCCCAGCGGTGCAGAGGGAAGTCTTTCGACGGTGCCGCTCGGCTTCAAGACACTGGCGAGGGCGACGGACTTCGAAGCGAACTGCATTCGCAACTTGATCGAGTTCGCACGACGGCTCGCGCGGCTGGAGGGGGAGACCGGGCAGATGATTCGGCTGGCGATTGAACCGGAGCCGTGCTGCGTGCTGGAAACGACGGCGGAGACCATCGCCTTCTTCCGCCGCTTGCGTGATCGTGCGGCGAGCGAGGGTGTACTCGACGCAGTCGAGCGGCATCTGGGTGTCTGCTACGACGTCTGCCATCAGTCGGTGGAGTTCGAGGATGTCGCCGAGTCGATCGCCTCGCTGGCTCGCGAACGCATTCGCATCAACAAAGTCCACATCACCTGTGCTCTGCAACTCACCAATCCCGGCGCGAATGATGCGGCGAGAGAAGCGTTGGCGCACTTCGTCGAGCCGCGTTACTTGCATCAAACATTCGCGCGGTCTGCGTCGGGTGATGTGCGGCGAGTGCTCGATTTGACCGCCGAGTTGGCACGCACTCCGCCCGCCGATTTCGCGGAAGCCGATTGCTGGCGGATTCACTTTCATGTCCCGGTCGATGCCGAGCGGATTGGGCCGCTGGAGACGACTCGCGCCGATCTAGGAAAGGGGCTGGTGGCGGTCACAAAACTGGACTACGCCCCCCATCTGGAGGTCGAGACCTACACCTGGAACGTCCTCCCCGGCGGCGACAGGCCCGAGTTGGTCACCGGCTTGGCTCGCGAACTGTCTGCCACGCGCGACTTGCTGGCCGGACGGTAATCCTCCCAACTTCCCACCACGAATTTGTTTGCTCGGCCCCCGCGCGTTTTTTTGTCCTCGAATTCCGCTCGGGGCCGGGCTTCATTCTGACTTCAGGATTGATCCGTCATTCTCTCGCCCATTGGTTTTTGTTTTCTTTTTTGTTTTCCCATTTTCACGAGGTCACGAAATGTCTGTCCTACTTTCACCGCAGGAGCCTGCCGCGATGGATCGCATCTACCCCCTGGCCGCTGATGTGGGCTTGGCCGCTCCCGGCGATGAGTTCGCCTGGGACTTCGCGCCGCACGAAATCGACGTCTCGGATTTGGAGTGCCATCCGCTGCTGGCATCCGACTTGCCGCTGAATTCAGAACTCCAGTCGCTGCAATCGACGGCGCAACTGTGACGTCTGCTTTGGTTTCTTCTGAAAACAAAAGGTCTTCTCGCTCGCGTGAGAAGACCTTTTTGTTTGGAATGCCCCCTGTGACGATCATGTAGGACGGACAATCCTGTCCGTCCTCAAGAACTCATGACGGACAGGATTGTCCGTTCTACAAAATGCGCGCAGCTCAAAATGTTTTCTTCTTCGGAGCCTTCATGCACCACGTTCTGCAACAACTGAGCGAAGCGGTCTCACGCCATCAGCCGGTCGCGTACACAGCATTGGTGGAGACGCGCGGGTCCACGCCTCAAAAGGCGGGAGCAACGATGCTCGTCTTCCCGGACGGTTCGCAGGTCGGCACGCTCGGCGGCGGCTGTGTCGAAGCCGAGGTGAAGCGGCGAGCGTTGCGGCTGCTCGATGATGGAAAAACGGAACTGCTGACGTTCAATCTCGACAGCGACTACGGCTGGGACGACGGCCTGATCTGCGGCGGTCGCATGAAGATGCTCGTCGATCCCGTGCGAGGCGAAGCGGAGTTCGCGTATTACCGGCAACTGCTGGAGCTGCTCGCCACCGATCAAGGCTGCACCGAGGCGGTCGTTCTGGATCCGGACAAAGCGGGCGGACACGCGGCGGATCGCTTTCTGCTCGATGACAGCGGTGCGATCGTCGTGAAAGCGAGTCACGATGCTGCTGCGGATTTGCCGCCGGCGATTGCTGAGCACTTGCGTCCGCTGACACTGCGGCCTCGGCCGTATGTGGCAGCAGGGGTCTCGTTCTTGCCGCATCTGCGCCGCTGCCGATTGGTCATCGTGGGAGCGGGGCACGTCGGCCAAAAGGTCGCCGAGTTGGCGGCCGCGTGCGACTTCGACGTCTGGGCGGTCGATGACCGCGAGCAATACTGCAATCCCGAACGCTTCCCGCTGGCCAAGCGGCTGATCGTCGGCGACATCGACACGGCCCTCAGCGGGTTGGAGATTGACCACAGTACTTACTGCCTGATCGTGACGCGCGGACACAATCACGACGAGGAAGCGTTGTACCACCTCGCTGAGACTTCGGCTCGGTACGTCGGTCTGATCGGCAGCCAGCGTAAGATCAAAATGATCTTTGAGGACTTGCTCCGCGAAGGCATTTCACGCGAGGCGTTGTCGCGTGTATTCGCGCCGCTGGGTTTCGACATCGGCTCGCAAACAGTTCCGGAGATCGCCGTCAGCATCGTGGCGGAATTGATCGCCCATCGGAATCTCGGTGAGCTTCCCGCGCGGTATCGCCGTTCCAGCTTATTGGAAGAAGTCTCGGTGCCATCCACATAGCCGCTGCCCGCCCGCGTTCGAGTGGCCCCCAAGCCCCTCCGGGTTAAACGGTCAGTGTCCGAGGAGGGCTTGTTCGGCGTCTTCGAGTTCTTCCATCCGGCGCAGGTCGCCGTGTTTCACGATCAACCGCCGGGCTTCACTCGAAGCTCGCGTCACGGACTCTCATGGATAATCCTCCTTCCCTCCTCACCTCCCCGCACTGGTCTGTAGCCTTCATTTGCCAATAAATCTCAAAAGAGCATTTGCCAAGCGGCCATCTCCAAAGGGACACCATGCGGATCGCCTTTGATTGCGAACAATGCGGAGCCAACTACAAAGTCGAAGCCGATCGCGCCGGACAGAAAGCGATCTGCAAAACCTGCGGTGCGGACTTGCGCGTCCCGGTCCCTCCGCCGCCGAACGAATCCCCCGCCACAGTCCTGCGTCACGAGGAACGGACGAAGCCGTTCGAGTTAGTCACCGGCGACGGCGAACAGATCGACGCGATCGTCGAGCACATCGAATCGCATATCGGGGAAGTGACGATGGTCTTTCACGAGATCGTCTCGGACCTCGTCCACATCGACGTGCATCACGTTCCGCCGGAGCCGGGTCGTGAGTTTCACACGCTGATCACGACCGGCATGAGCGACAAGCCGATGAACATCCCCGACGGCGCAGAGGATTTTCGGTATGCCGAACTCGTGATCTGCCTGCCGCCCGATTGGAAGCTGACGAAAGAGGACTTCGGCAGCGAAGAAAACTACTGGCCGATCCGGCTGATCAAATCGCTCGCGCGGTTGCCGCACGAGTACGACACCTGGCTCGGCCCCGGCCACTCGATTCCCAACGGCGGCGACGACCCGCAGCCCTATGCGAACAACACGCGATTGTGCTGCGCGATCATCGTTCCTGCCGTGCGGTTCGGCGAAAAGTTTCTGCGTCTGGAAACGCCGGACGAGCGAGTCATCAACTTCTACTCCGTCTGGCCGATCCTGCCCGACGAGACGGAGTTCAAACTCAAACACGGCTACGACGAACTGATGGACCGGCTGCTCTCTCGCGAAGTCTCCGATGTGATCGACGTGAAGCGTCGGAGTGCGGTCGCTCGCCGTGGATGGTGGCCGTTCGGCAAGTAACCCGACGCGTCAGCGAGGGAGGCTCGTGGGGCACTTGTCCTTCGTGTGCGATTCGGAAACTCCGCAATCATGGCTCCCTCGGCCACACACGCAGGGGGCGAGGCCATGTTCCAGTCGCAGCTTCCATTTGCCGCTTCGGCACTCGCCATCTTCGATGGCCTTCAGTGCCTCGATGATCTTCTTATCGTCTTTCACCATCTTTTCGCCAAGTTCTTTCGCGAGTGCTTCGCCGTAGTGGTTCCGGATTTTCTTGTCGTCAGTGCCAACGGAGTGGCAGACGTTGCAGGTCGTTTTGTTCTTCTTGGCGATTTCGGCATAACAAGAATCGAAAGCTTTCTTATAGTTCGGCCGAGCGTCTCCACGATGCACGCCGCTCAAAACAACGATGACCGAACACAAACTCCACAGTGAGCAACGCAGCCAGCGACGAGAAATCATGATTGGCTCCTTGGCTGTGAGAGTTGGAACCAGGACGCGGCCGAGAGTTTATCCCAGGCGTTCGACGATCAACAACGGCGCGTCGGTTGGCTCATCACCAATCGTGATCGCCGCTCGCAAGCGCGCCGCAACCTCATCGAACTTAGTGGGTGGCGCGAAGACTCGGAGGAGCGGTTGATCGGACTGAACTTCGTCGCCGATGCGGACCAGCATTTCGAGACCGACGCTGTGGTCGATGGCGTCAGTGAGCTGACGTCGTCCGCCGCCGAGGTCGATGATGATCCAGCCGAGCGATTCCGTGTCGATGGATTCGACGATCCCGGAACGCTCGCCGCACAGGTCACGAGCCGGCGCAATCGGACGAGGTGCATCGAGCCGCCCGCCTTGAGCGACCGCCATTCGCTCGAAACGTTCGAGCGCGCGGCCGGAGTCCAGTTCGCGAAGCAGCTTCGCTCGCGCTGCCGTGCGTGTGGCGGCGACCTTCGCGCTGACCAAGACGTCTTCGGCAAGTTCCAGCACGAGTTCGCGCAGGTCGCTCGGCCCGCCTCCGCGCAGGCAATCGAGCGACTCCTCGACTTCGACCGCGTTGCCCACCATGCGACCGAGTGGTTGATTCATGTCGGTCAAGAAGGCGGTCGTCGCGACACCCATTCGTTGTCCGACCGCGACCATGCCGGCGGCCAGTTCGCGGGCGATCACTCGCGTTTTAATGAACGCGCCGCGTCCGAACTTCACGTCGAGCACCAGCGCGTTCAAGCCTTCGGCCAGCTTCTTGCTCATGATGCTGGCGGTGATCAGCGGCACGGACGGAACAGTCGCGGTCACATCGCGCAGGGCGTAAAGCTGACGGTCAGCGGGAACCAGTTCGGGCGTCGTGCCGGTGACGACGCAGCCGACTTGCTCGGTCAGCCGATGAATTTCGTCGAGCGAGAGATCGGTGCGAAAGCCAGCGATGGACTCCAGCTTGTCGAGCGTGCCGCCCGTGGGGCCAAGACCTCGGCCGGAAAGCATGGGGACACACACATCGCAGCACGCCAGCAACGGAGCCAGCGGCAACGAGACTTTGTCGCCGATACCGCCCGTCGAATGCTTATCGACGCGCGGCAAGCTGGTCTCCGGCCAGGTCAGTGTCACGCCCGAGCGCAACATACTGTCGGTCAGCGCGGCGGTTTCCGCGTCGTTCAATCCACGTACAAACATCGCGACCAGCAGCGCGGCCATTTGATAATCGGGAATCCGACCCTGCACATGGCCGTCGATCAGAAACGCGATCTCCTCAGCGGTCAGTTCGCCGGCGTCCCGTTTCTTAGCGATCAATTGAATGGGGTTCATGGCGATCGTCAGCGGTCAGCGGTCAGCGGTCAGAAGTCTGGTGACGAGCCGGCGGAGGTGCGGTTCGGTGCTGGCGGCGGCATGAACGACTTCTTCGCTGGTGGTTTGCTGAACGTCGTCCGCACGAAACACGTTCGTGACCATCGAAAACGCAACGACCGGCAAGCCGAGTTCGTGCGCCACCAACACTTCGGGAACGGTGGACATGCCGACGACATCGCCGAGCGTGCGCAACCATCGGTACTCCGCGCGAGTTTCGTAATTCGGTCCGAGCATCGCGACGTAGGTGCCACGACAAATTGGAATGTGTTCTTCGGCGGCGAATCGTTCGGCGAGTGAGAGAAGTCGCGGGTCGTAGAACGGATTCCTCGCACGGCCATCCATGAGATGACTTGGCGAGCGGGGCGGCGTCAGCCGCCCGGTGCATTCGTGGGGAACCGGGGGGCTGACGCCGCCCCGCTCGCCCGTCCCTTCCGTTGAGACGGGCAAGAGTGCCCGTCCTACATTGCCCATCAAATTGACGTGGTCATCGATCAACAGGATGTCGCCAGAGCGCAGCAACGGGTTCATCCCACCGCTCGCGTTCGACACGATTAAGTACTCCGCGCCGAGCGCGGCAAGAACTCGAACAGGAAACGTGATCTGCTGGGCTGAGTAACCTTCATACGCGTGAAAGCGACCGTCCATCGCGATCAGCGGCACGCCCGCCAAGCGACCGGCCAACAGCCGGCCGCGATGACTGTCGGCGGTCGAACGCACAAAGTGCGGCAGGTCGCGATAACTCCACTCGGCTTCGATGGTGATGTGCTGAGCGAGCGAACCGAGGCCCGTCCCCAGAATAATCGCGGCGCGAGGTCGTTCGACCCAGCCGGCGCGAACCACGGCGACGGCCTCGGCAACAGCGGCGGAGAGTTGATCGGCGGACAAATTCATCGCGAGCGTTCCCGTCAGCCTTGGCCGTTGTGCCGATGCCAGTCTTGTTCCATTTGTCGAAGCTGCACTTCGAGCTGCCGCAGTTCGTCCGGCGGGAGCGATTCGCCTCCGAAGCGGACTCGGTAAAACCGCGTAACGATGTCTGCCGGGACGCTCGCCAATTGTTGTTCGGAGAGTCTCTGCGACCAGGTCGGTTGCGAGGCCAAAACGAATTCACGCGCCGTTTGAGTTGGCAACGGTTCGAGTCCGGCAGATCGCAGCAACCGCAGAAAGCGTTCGTAGAACTCGACCCGCACACGCTGCTCGGCCGACTCCCCGCGCAGCCGCCGCAGGAGCACAGTCCACCAGCGCGACCAGCGACCACGCCAACCATCACCGTTGTTCGGCGCAGTTTCGCGGGGCAACAGCCAGCTCAAAAACTTTAGCCACTGCGCAAACCATCCGTCGCGTGAGGCGGCCGCTCGTTGTGATCGCGCCGCCAGCAGCTTCCAGGTCAAGCTGCCAAGCATCACCACGAATAACAGCAGCGCCGGTACATACCGCCTAAGCCCCGACGCACCTCCCTTCGTGAAGTCGCCGTTCATCGCGGCGCGGGTATCGTCCCGGATCGTTTCCCACACCTGCTGAGCCAATTCCTTGAGCGGCGTGTAGAGGTTGCTGCTCTGCTCGGAAAATGACAGGCCCACCACGCTGTGCGACCAAGTGTCGGCGAACAGATTCGCCAGATTGTTGAAGAGGCCGAATTTCGGAGCCAGCGATTTCACACTGTCGGAACGGCTGGCGGGGGTCGCGTCGAGAACCCGCCAGTTGCCATCGAGGTATGCTTCGACCCACACATGCGCGTGCCGGCCTTGCACCACGAAGTAGCCGGTACTGCGCTTCACGTCGCCCCCTTTGAAACCGCTGACCAACCGCGCGGGAATCTCGACGGCCCGCAACATCAGCGCGAGCGCCGAGGCGAAGTATTCGCAATGCCCTTCCTTGCGGTTGAACAGGAAATCTTCGACCGCGTCGATCTTGGAATCTTTGATCGACATGTCGAGCGTGTAGCCGAACTCGCCCGAATCGCGCAAATAATGCACGAGCCTCTGCGCCTTCTCGGTCGGTGTCGCACTCGTCGCGTTCGGTGGTTGAGCGACCTGCCGTGCCAGGCTTTGCAAACGTTCGAGTCCACGCTCCGGAAGCAGACCGTAGTATTCGACCTCGTTGCGCAACGTCAGGCTCGGATGTGTGCCACGTGGGAACGGCAGGTCGCCTCCGAGCCGCGGCTTGTCGGAATAGATCGTGTACATCAGGGTTTCACGCCCGGTGATGTTGTCGCTGCGGTACAGCGTCGCGGTCAAACGCCGCTCGATGAGCTGCGATAACCGATGCTCCAACCGCCCCGCCACGTGCTGCGGCATGGCGAACAGGATGCCGGAGTCCATTGGCTCAACCCGAAACTCCTGCCGGATGACGTCACTGGTGGTGGGCTGCGATGGCACGGTTCTCAGATTGTCGTTCTTCCCCGTGGTGCCGACACGCCATTTTCCCTTCTCGTATTCTCCCATCACCGAGCCACGGAACAGCGGTTCGTCAAAGCCGAGCCGCGTCGCATGTTCGGCAATGTCCAACGGCTGATCGGTCGCCTGATCGAACAGCCGCACCTCCATCACCGTCTGCGTCCCTTCCAGAATCTGGCCGATGTCTCCGAGCTGCACTTCCTCGGCAAACCCGCTCTGCAAGATGCGCAGCGGCTGATCGGGCCCCTCGCCAAACGCGGCAAAACTGCCGACCCAAATCCGTGGCGTGAACATGAAGAACAACGCCCCCACCAGCGCTGACAACACGACGTTCGCGAGAACGCCCGACGCGAATGGTCCACTGATCCAGCGCAACCGCGGATCAATCTGCACCGTGCTGACCGGGTGGCTGCGCTGATTCCACAGAAATGTTTCTGCCGATGCCGGGAGGCCGAGGCTCCCGCCGAGCCGGTCCGTGACGATCGAAACTCGATCCGGCTCGGCGGGAGCCTCGCCCTCCCGATGTTTCGCGAACAGCACCTGGTCGTCGGAGGCGTATCGCTCTCGTGCGCGGCTGAGCGTGAACAGCGTCAGTGTCCATACTGCGAGAACCAAGAACATCCCGCACAGCGCCCCGAAGGCTCCCGTCGAAGTCAGCACTGCTCCGACCGCGACGTGCAGCACCGCCAGCAAACACAAGGTCCAATACATCCGCGCCGTCTTGGACAGGAACAACACAATCCACGTCAGGTACACCAGCAAGTGCGCGAGCGAAAGTAATCGCGCTTCGATCTGGCCACTGCTCAATTCCCAACCCGCCAGACCAAAGGCCGCTAAGCCCAGTACGTTGGCCCAACTGACTCGCAGCCAAAACAACTTCCAACGCTCGGTGACAAACAACGCCAAGATCGCCAGTGGGATCGTGAACGCATCCGGGAAGCTCGCCCCTTCGGCAAACGCCAACATGCCGCTGCCCAGCATCACCATGCCATACAGACTGACTTGTAGCACCGTTGTCATACCAGGCCCTCCAGCGCGAAGTACGGCGACAAATCTCGCGCCTCGGCCGACAGACACAGCAACTCCACAGGTTCCATCACATCGCGCGTCCGCGCCCGCAAGTCGTCGCGCGGCCGCGACGACACGACCACCACGCGTGAGCTGCTCGAAATCCGCTGCATGGTCTCTTCCAACGTTCGGCGAACATCGGCACCCGGTGCGGCTTCCGCCAAGGCCAGTTGGTCGAGTGCCAACTCCATGCTCGATTGATGGTCCCACGCCACGGTGGCCGCGCCGATGATGATGATCCGCAGTCGCGCCTCACGCGACTGTCGCAGGTTTTCGTACAACACGGACGCGGCAAAGCTGACGGCCAGCTCGACACGATCCAGGTCCGACGCCCCCGGCAGCGCGGGCTGCCACAACTCAACCAGCAAGATCAGGTCGCGATCTCGCGTTTGCTGATACTCACGCACCATCAATTCGCCGCGTCGCGCGGTGGTCCGCCAATGAATCGCCTTCGGATTGTCGCCCGAGCGATATTCGCGAATGCGCTGGAATTCATCGTCGAACAACCCGGCTCGCATCTGCCGCTGTTCGGCCAACTCGGTCGCGTTCCATAGGTCGCTCCGCCAGCGCGATGTCATCCGGCCGACTCGCGGATGCACGATCAGCTTGCCCATGTCCTGGCACACCAGGCCACGCTCAATCAGACCCAGCGGGAAGTGCGTCGTCAGCTCGATCGGTCCGAAGGAATACTCGCCGCGCTGGCTGAATCGCACGAAGTAATGTCCACGCCGGCTCTGCCGCGCTGGAATGCGCACAAACAAAGCCGCCGCCTGAAATCGGTCGCGAGCATGCACCACTCGATCGCGAGCGGCCAGCAGCCAAGAACCCAACAGCCACTTGTGATTCTCAACTTCGATTTCCACCGAGACCATTTCCCCCGCCATCGCGCGCTGTGGCAACGTCCGTTTCGCATTCGTTCGCCGCAGCATGGAAAACGCGATCCAGCCGTTGAGCACCCACGGTCCGATCATCATCGCGAAGACAAACATCAGCATGTTGGTCCGCCCCAAGATCGAGCCGATGAACATGACGCTCATGATGCCGATGTAGGCCATCCCTTCGCGCGTCACCGCCATCCGATTCCGATTCCAACTGGTGAATCGAGTCCAGCGCCAGTCCGGCTTGGCCGACGCGAGCAACTGACCAAGTCCCCACAGCATCAAGAAGACCGACGCGGCGAACAGCACCCAATAACTCGCCTCGCCCCAGTCTTCCGCGAACGACGGTGATCGCTTGAGAACAGTCAGTAATCCGGCTCCGCTGAAGACTGCCGTCGCGCCGAGCAGCGGAAACGGGCGCGAGCGGTCGTCCGTTGAGGCGAGTCCAGCCATGAATGGAGCCAAGAGAAGTGAAACGAACTGAGAGAGGCCGCGCACGGAGTCGAAGTCTAGGCAGCGCCGCGTCGGATGCCAGTGACGAATTACTGGCTCATCAGTCGGGTTCAAACTGCCGCGCGTGCCGACAATAGCGATTGCACGGAAAAAATCGGCCAACTAGACTGCGCAATGTGAGCAATCTCGGAGGCTCAGCAAAGAGGCGTATGCGATGCCGCAACTTCTTTTGCCGACAAAAGTTTCGAGTGAGCTGCGGATTTCAGGCGAGTCGGTTTCCCGACTGTGGAGCGATCAGCGGACATCACAAGTCGGCACCGGTCTTCCGAAGCGAGCGTCGATACAGAGGGAGAACCGATCGCGGCCCTTCGCCAACTTGCGATCAAACTATTCTTGAGGGAGTGAAACCTGTGGCTGAACGACAACTTTTCCAAGCGACTTTCAAATCCAAACGGCGTTGGATGGCGCTGTGCGGCACCTCGGTCGTGGCTTTGGGAACCACCTTAGTTTCCTGGGCGTTGGACGACGCCAAGCCGGCCCAGCCGGCTGGTTTACGAGGCGTCCTGCCGGCGGAAATCCCCGCCGCAGTGAACGATGAGGCGTTCGGCGCGCTGGACGGGAATTGGAAGGAATGGGGCGAATCGACGGCGGCTGAAGTCGCCAAGCTCTACGCGGCCGAAGGACTGGATGTTGCGGCACAACGCCAGCAGTTGGACGTTCTCAAGCGGAAGTTGCTCACGATGGAGACTTCCCTGAAGGACGCGCGTTATCGCAGCATTCACGAATCCCTCGGTAGCCTGTACGCCGCGCTCAATCGCCGTGTCGCGATCGCCGAAGCGGTGCTCGACACGCTAACGCTCGATCCGCAACAAGCTGCCAGCGAGCGTCTCGACGGTCCGCGTCAAGAAGTGGCGAAGTCGCTCAAAGATTTGGAAACAGAGCTCAACACCGTCAAGAATGGCCAAGCTTGGCTGAGCTACGTTCGTTCCGCCGAAATCACCAAGTTGGTCAGCGACAAGAAGGGTTCCGAAGCGGTTCCGGTGCTGACGGCCGTGCATCAGAAGCTGTTGCCGTCAGAAGGCACGTCTCCGGAACTTCGCACGTTTTTGGATGGTGCGAAATTCGTCGCGCTCCGGCAATCATTGGACAGCTTTGTGAAGCTCGCGGCCACGGTCGATCAACCGATCAACCCGGAAAAGTTGCGCGCCGAGTTAGTGACCTTGGTCAGCTCCGTCGAGAAGTTTGAGGAATCGCAGTCGACCACTGACGCGGCTGCGGTTCGCAAGTCGTTCGAGACGATCCGCAAATCCTCGCCGGATCAGGGCAATCGCATCGCCGCGGCGATGGCCACGCACTACTTCAATTTCAACCTCCGCGTCGTCGCCAGCGAGAAATTCCTGTCGAAGCTCATCGGTGAATCGACGACCAAGCAGGGAGCCGTGCATGACAATGTTCTCGGCGCGAGCATCAGCGGCAATCAGTCGACAACCGTGTCCGTTGGGATCGACCTCAAACCCAACAACAACGGCATTCGATTGAACCTCGTGGCGGATGGCGTCGCCCGCTCAAACACCGTCGGTGTCACCAGTGAAGCCAACGTTTACACGTCAGGTCATCACGTCTTCAAAGCTTCGAAACCAATTACCTTTGACGGCAACAAGTTTGCCACGGGTGCCGCGGAGATTTCCGTGTGGCCCAGCAATACGACCACTGGAGTCTCCACGAAATACAGCGGCATGTTTCTCTTTGGCGGCATCGCTGACTCCATCGCGAGGGATGAAGTCGCCAAGCGGCGCGGTCAATCGGAAGCGATCGCGGCCGAGCGTGTTCGCAGCAAAGTCCTGCCGGAGTTCAATCAAGAGGTCGATACCAAAATCGGCGACATCAACAAGGACTTGGAAGAGAAGGTCAACTCCAAGCTGCGCGAGAAGGACTTGATGCCTTCGGCGACTAACTACCGCACGACCGAAGACGACCTGCGAGCAAATTTGCGGCTGATGGCCGATCGTGAGTTGGCTGGCGGCGACGGGCCGTTCGTGACCGTCCCCAGCAGCGGCTTCGTGGTTGCGTTGCACGAGTCGTTGCTTAACAACAGCCTGGACCGACTGAAATTCGCCGGTCGCACCATGACGGATAAGGAACTTGCCACCGAGATCGAAAAGTCGTTCTCCGATCTGCTCGGCCGCCAGTTCAACGCCAACAAGAAGATCGAAGCTGCTGGCGAGAGTCCGAAGGAACCGGCGACGTTCATCTTCCCTGAAAGAGACCCGATTCGCATTCGCCTCAACAACGGCCAACTGACGCTCGCCATCCGGGCGGGCCTGAAGCAGAAGGCCGGCGAAGACGACATTCCGACTCAGGAGATTACCGTGCCGCTGATGTTCCGCGTCGAAGGCACCGAGCTCGTCATCGAAAGTGGCGATATCGGAGTCGCGCCAGTGGAACCGCCCGCGAATGCGGCGATTCAGATTACTCGCGCATCTGTCGTGCGGACGAAAGTGAAAAACGCACTGCCGACTCGCAAGTTTGACCGTTTCATCAGCATCGACAAGAACCGCCAGACGCCGATTCAACTGGGCGTCGCGCAGATCAAAGCGGCGGGCGGCTGGCTGAGCCTCGCGTTCGAGTAACTCGACAGCGTCCCACGAACTTGTTGACATCTTGCAGGACCGGAACCGCTCATGGCGATTCCGGTCCTGCTGTTTTTTGACAAGGCCTTCCCGGCAAGAGCGAAACCAAATGACGAACGTCGAATCGAATTTGATCGTCACGGACTTGTGCAAGGATTACGTCACCGCGGCCGGCTCCTTGACCGTGCTGAAGGGAGTGAATCTTACGCTGCACGGCGGAGACGCGCTGGCGGTCACCGGCCCATCCGGCTCGGGCAAGAGTTCGCTGCTATTCGTGCTCGGTGGCTTGGAACGTCCCACGCAGGGCTCCGTGCGGTTGCGAGGCCGTGATGTCTTTGCCGCCAACGAAACGGAACTGGCAGCGTGGCGACAGCAATCGGTGGGCTTTGTCTTTCAGGAACATCACCTGCTGCCGCAATGCACGGTCTTGGAAAACGTGTTGATCCCGCGACTCGCCGGCCCCGGCACGACGGCGGACGACATCACCCGTGCAACGAAACTGCTTGATCGAGTCGGCTTACAGCAGCGAATCGAACATCGTCCCGCTCAGCTATCGGGTGGCGAGCGGCAGCGCGTCGCTGTCTGCCGAGCTCTCATCAATCAGCCCGCGCTCTTGCTGGCCGACGAACCGACCGGCAACTTGGATCGCGAGAATGCCGACTCGATCGGCAGCCTGCTTCTGGAACTCAGCCGCGACGTCGGCAGTGTGTTGATCTGCGTGACTCACAGCGCCGACTTGGCTGCTCGCTTCCCGCGCCGTTCGGATCTGCGCGACGGCGTGCTGTCCCCAATTGCTTAATACCGCCACCGGGCTTGCCCCGGTGGTTCCTGTGCTTCTGCACGACATCCGAAAGAGCGTCCATGACCGAGATCTCTGCCGGCCGCCGCCACTTTGCCAGCGACAATTATTCCGGTATCTGCCCCGAAGCCTGGGACGCGATGGCCCGCGCGAATCAGGGCCACGTCCCCGCCTACGGCGATGACGGATGGACCGCCAGAGCCGCCGACTTGCTGCGCGAACTCTTCGAGGTCAATTGCGAAGTCTTCTTCGCATTTAACGGCACCGCTGCCAACGCGCTGGCGCTCTCGGCCATGTGCCAGTCGTACCACAGCATTCTCTGCCACGAATTGGCTCACGCCGAAACCGATGAATGCGGTGCGCCGGAATTTTTCTCGAACGGTTCAAAACTTCTGGTTGTCTCTGGCGAGGAAGGTCGCATCCACCCCGACTCGGTCTCGCACATGGTGCAACGACGCTGCGACATCCACTATCCCAAGCCGCGAGTGCTCAGCCTGACGCAAGCCACTGAGCTTGGCACGGTCTACTCAGTCAACGACCTGCAAGCGCTCTTCGAGACCGCTCGGCGTCACGAGTTGCGAGTCCACATGGACGGCGCACGCTTCGCCAACGCCGTCGCCGCACTCGGCGTCGCCCCGAAAGAGATCACCTGGAAAGTCGGCGTCGATGTTCTCTGCTTCGGCGGCACAAAGAACGGCATGGCGGTCGGCGAGGCGATCATCTTCTTCAAGAAGGAACTCGCCCACGAGTTCGCCTACCGCTGCAAGCAAGCCGGGCAACTCGCGTCCAAGATGCGATTCCTCGCTGCACCCTGGGTCGGCATGCTCGAATCCGGCGCGTGGCTGCGCAACGCCGCGCAGGCCAACCGCATGGCCGAGCAGCTCGAAGCGGGCCTCCAGCAAATCCCCGGCGTCGAATTCATTTCGCGCCGCCAAGCGAACTCCGTCTTCGTCCGCCTGCGTCCCGATGTCGCCACCGCACTGCGTACTCGCGGCTGGCGGTTCTACACCTTCATCGGAGCCGGCGGCGCACGCTTCATGTGCTCCTGGGACACCGCCGAGTCCGACATCGCCGCCCTCATCGCCGATGTCCGCGAGCTGACAGCCTCGAAGTCATCATCATCCCCTTCGGGCCACATCACGTAGTGCCAATGATTCGGCATCAGACAGTCGCCCCGAATCCGCCTGGGCATTTTTCGAGCGTCATCTTCGATGATCGCTTCAAAGGCCGCGTAGTCCGCTTCCTTGTCGAAGATTCGCCGACGCCCCGCTCCGCGATTGAGCACATGAAACAACATCCCACCAGGGGCAACAAGCGGTCTTCGAGGCGTGATGGCCAGGTAAGTCGCGAGCCGATTCCGCAATCGTCAATAACTGGACCTGTCCCCTTCGTCCCCAAACCAGGTGCCATTGGGCTGATCGTGTGAGAGCAATCGTTGTAACCGGCCCGCAATGTGAACTCGGTCAGCCGCCACGTCCGTCGCGCGGCGTGATCGCGACCTAGAGTTGGCTGTCCGTTTGAGGACATTTCCCCACACGACTCGGTTCGCAAGCGAGGTGTACGATGTTGGCTCTGTTGAAAAAACTGCTCGACGACGAAGGGGGCTTCGTGGTCACTTCGGAGTTGATTCTGATTGCGACCATCGTCTGTTTGGGGATGGTCGTGGGACTGGCGGAAGTTTCGCACGCGGTCAGCGGAGAATTGATCGACGTGGCGAACGCTTACAACCGCCTCAATCAAGGCCGCCGGTATCAGCAGCTCGGCTGGAACGACAACGGTGGGAACAACGCGGATATTGAGCTCAACGGAACGCCCGCGGTCGACGAAGACCGGTAAGACGGCCAAGCCGCAAGGTAGACGAGTCACTCCGAGGCTGTGAACTTTTGGGTAGCTGAAGTCGCCAGACTTCAGAATTCGCCGAGAAAACTGAACTCTGGCGAGTTCAGCTACCAATTCTTTCACAGGCTCGGAGTGACTCGGCGACTTTGTTCGCTACACGACCTTGCTTGACGTTGGCTGCCACAATGCGAGCGCATCATCGCTGAGAGGTTGACCGTTTGCAGCGACCATCAACTCGCGTCCCAGGCGATGCGAGATCGTCGCGAGTTGTCCCCATCCGGCCGACACCACGCCGGTCTGCAAATCCGCGATCGGAGCGCGACGTTCTTTGACGGCCGCAATGAAATCGGCCAGATGCGGTACTGCCAATTCGCTGGCGTCGGACGTGAGCGGTTCTTTTGAGTCGTAAACCTTCCAGCCGCCGCGATCGACGACCAGCGTGCCGCGCTCGCCAAAGAACGCGACTGCGGCGTTACGGCCTTCGGGAGCGTGATTACTCCAGGTGCGGTGTTCCCAGAGGACCGTCTTGTCGCCGCAGTCGAATTGCACATGCAGCGAATCGGGGGTCTCGGCTTCATCGGTGATGATTCGCTGGCCGCTCGTCGCGCCGATTCGCTGAGGCCACGAAACGTCCAAGCCCCAACGCGCGACATCGAGCAACTGCGAACCCCATGCGCCGAGTTCTCCGGCCCCGTGATCCCAGAACCAGCGCCAGTGATAATGGAAACGATTGGCGAGAAATGCTCGCTGCGGCGCGGGGCCGAGCCAAGAGTCAAAATCGACTCCCGCCGGCGGCTCGTTCGCTACAGCCGGAGTGAGCGGTTGCCGGCGTTGCACGAACCAAGCCTTCGCGAGCGTCACCTTGCCGAGCTGCCCGCTCTGTACAAGCCGGATCGCCGATTGAAAGTGCGACCCGCTGCGCTGCGGCAAGCCGACCGCGACGATGCGTTGATGGTGCCGAGCCGCTGCGATCATCGCCGCCGCTTCACCACCGCGATGACACACGGGCGTTTCAACATACACGTCCTTGCCGGCTTCGCAGGCCAACGTCGTCATCCGCGCGTGCCAATGATCGGGTGTCGCAATCACGACCGCATCGACTCGCGGATCGTCGAGCACTTTGCGGAAGTCCCGTTCGGTTCGCGGTGTCGTCCCCTGAGCGTTCTGCACCGCCTGCATGGCTGCGGGCAACACGTTCTCATCAATGTCGCACAACGTCACGACGTTCGCGTCCTTCAATGACGCGAAACCGCTGGCCAATGCTTTGCCTTGATTCCGCACACCGATGACCGCGATATGCAATCGCTCCGCGGCCGAACCCTGAGCCAGTGCTGCGGCTCCGGCCAGCCCCACCATGCCGGCCGCGACCCCGGCCGCGTTCTGAGCGCTCTTGCCCAGAAACTGTCGGCGATTCAGGTCACGTTTCAGAAAGTCGTCGACGTTCATGGTGCGTTGGTGCCGGTCACTGGCACGATGGGTTTCCAAACTTTCGATGCGGTGCAGGCAAGCCGCCGACACTCGGCAACTGGCGGGGCAGTCTATCGGTCGAGCCGGGCAATGTCTTGGAAGAACTGGTTCCGAGAGGCTGGCGGCTTGACGTCACACAGCCGGGGCGGAAGATGTTGCCCAAGTTCGCGATTTCCGGCTCTCTGCGGCGTGGTGCCAGCGGTCAGCGGAGAACAACGAACCCGGCGATGATGACCGTATGATGCACTCACGATTCTGGATTGGCCGCTTGTTTTGGACGGGAGCGGTGCTGACGTTTGTCGCGTTGCTGGCAGGCGCGATCTCGTTGGTCTTGCGAGCCGTGGGTGACGCCGGCGGAGCGTCCGGCGTTTGGGGTGTGTTTCTGGTCGCCGCCTGCGCGTGGGTCATCGACTTGGTCTCGCTGGTCGCGCTGCTGGCGTGGCGAGCGATCCAAGAGGACGGCGCACCTCGTGAACCGCCACGTTGATTTTGATGTTCTGACGTTTGATCTCTGCTCCAGCCTTGTGACTCCTTGCTCCCATGCCCATCAAGTTTCGTTGCGATCACTGTCGGCAATTCTTGGGCATCTCGCACAACAAGGCGGGAATGCTGGTGGACTGTCCGACGTGCGGGCGGACGATTCGTGTCCCCGATCCTGAAGGCAAGGTTCAGCCGTTGCCGGAATTGAAGCTGAACTTCAAAGACTCGAAACTCGCCACCGCACTGGAGGAACTCGCGTCACTCGGCCGCGACGACGCCGCACTCGCCGAACCGGAGATGGTGGTTGAGCTAAGCGATAAGCCGCCGCCACCCAAGTCACCCTCAGAAGCCGCCGCATTGCCGATCGCACCGCCCCCCGCTCCGGTGCCGATTCGCGTCGAGCCAGTCCAGGCCCCGAAACCGATCCCGATTGAAGTCCACGATTCGCGCAAGCCCGCGCCGGTCGCGTCGATGCAAGAGTTATCCGCGCTGGCCAACTTGCCAACCACGCGCGATCCGGTGACGGAGCAACCGGTCGTCGATGTCGAAATGCCGTTCGGCCGTCAGGCTGCCGGGCACATTCCCTTCAAACGCGCGGGGACCAGTCGAATCGTGATCGCCGTCTTGATCGGATTCATTGTGGGATTCGGCGTTGGTCGCTGGGATCGGACGGCGGTGAAGAATTCCGATGGTCCGGGAGGAAAGCCGCTCGTGGGCAAGAATGCCGCTGTCGATCCCTCCGCAGGGAATTCCAAATCCGTCGCGGTACGTGGTCGCATCACCTATCAAACCGAATCGGGCGAGCGGCGTCCCGATCGCGGGTCGCGAGTGTTGCTGCTGCCAGAGAAACGTGTCGGCACGACCAAGCTACCGGTCACCGGATTTCGTGCGACAGATGCCGACACGTTGACCGACGCCGACAGCAAACTTGCTGCCGCGAGTTTGCACGCACTGGGTGGCGATGTCGCGACGGTCGACGACGCCGGAAACTTTGAATCGTCCGCGCTGCCGCCCGGCACATATCGCATCTTGGCTCTGTCCCACTTTCAACGGCGCGACGACCGTGCTCCGATTGAACCGGAGCTCAAAGGGCTGCTCGACAGTTATTTCGACAAGCCGGAGCAGTTGCTTGGTAAATGCCGTTATCAGATCGACAAAGTCAAAGTCTCCGGCAACGAACCCGCGCCCTGGGATTATTCGTTCGAGCGCGAGTAGATACCTCTAAAATCTCGCCATTGGGCTTGTCCCAGTGGTTCCCGCGCTCTGCAGCTACGGTCAAGCCGATCCCGATTCGCAAGCCGTCGCTGCAGAGCGTGAGAACCACCCCGGCGAGCAGGGGGGCGGGGTTTTCATTCTGAGCGCAACAAAAACCCAGGCTCGTTCGCACGAGCCTGGGTTTGCATTTCCAGAACGACGTCAGATCAAACAACCGCCTTCAGCGACAACAACTGGGTGCCGCTCCGCAGCACGACGGAGCCGGGCGGCAGCAGGAGACCGCCGGTTGACAGCAGCTCCCAGCCGGAGCCACGCAGCAAGTCGGAGCGGGTGCGCACGCCGGAGCTGGGCAGCAAACCGCGACTTGAATCTTCTTCTCGACCATGCGGCAGACGCAGACTTGGATTTCCTTCTCGACCTTGTACGGCACCATCACGGTGCATTGCACTTCCTTCTCTTCCATGACCGGCTTGCAGCAGACGACCGTGCGGGTGCCGGTCTTCTTCTCCGCGACGTGGACGAAGTATTGCACTTCGCGAGTGTGCGTTTCGCACTTGGGGACACACACCTTCTGAGTACAGGTTCGCGTCACCGGCTTGCAGACGGTCTCGTCGTACTCGAACGGCTGGTCTTCACAGACGACCTTGTGGACCGTGACGTCGATTTCCTTCTGGATCACTTCCGGCACCCAGACCTTTTGTGTGCAGGTCGTCATTTGCGGGCAGCAAGTCGGACGGCCGCAATCGTCGCAGCCGCGGACGAACGTCTGAACTTGAACTTGGCGATCTGCCCAATGTCCGCCTTGCTCGCAAACGGTCCGCTTCTCCGTGGACGCGACGCACTTGGCAACCTTGCGAACGCCTTGTCGTTTCTCCGTATGCGGGACCATCACCGTGAATTCGGTGGTCACGTCTTTCCACTCCGGCACCGAGACCTGAAACGTCTCTTGGCGAGTGTGCGGCTCCGCCTTCCACTCGCAGTATTCGTAGGCGACTTCTTTCCGCTCTTCGACCATCTTGCAGACCGTAATCTTGCGAGTGTGTGTTTCCGGACGGCACTCGGTGATGCAGACCTTGCGAGTCTCCATCGTCATTTGCGGCACGAGCACGGTCCGCTCGACCATGCAGGTGGCGGGAGCCGGACAGGCCGGCTGACTACAGTGGTCGGCGGAAACAGGACTGCTCGGAACGACCAGGAATCCGAGGGCGGCGAGGCTGACCCACAAGAGCTTCTTCATGTTGCTTTCCTTTCGACGGGAGAAAACGGATCACACGGTGGCAGAATCAGTGAAGTGAGCCGCGTCCATTTGGTCCGTCCGATGACGGCAGCGAAATGCGCGACGTTGCCGAGCAAATTACCGCAACAACTCGCCGCCGAGAAGCGCTAAAATGGGAAAGATGGGTAATGTGGGAATCCACAAGTTTTCCAAGCCAAACACGATTCATCAGGCCAGGATCGCCACGACCTCAGTTTGCAGAGCTCCACCTGTGACATGCACTTGGCTCTGCGGATCGACGAAGACGTTGATTTCCGAACGGACGCCGAATTCCGGCAGATAGATGCCCGGCTCGACCGAGAAGCACGTTCGCGGCAGGATCAATCGTTCCTCGTGTGTTTCAAGGTTGTCCATGTTGGCCCCGTTACCGTGAACCTCTTGGCCGATGCTATGGCCGGTGCGATGCACGAAGCGATCGCCATATCCGGCCGCGACGATGACCGCTCGGCAGGCATCATCGACTTCCCAACCTTGCAGCGGTCGTTTCGCCGCGAAGGCAGACTTCACACACGCGATCGCCGCATCGCGAGCCGCGGCGACAATCGCGAATACGTCGGCGATGCGAGCCGGCACGGTCTCGCCAACAAAGCCGGTGCGTGTCAGATCGCTGTAAACGGCGCGCGGTTGATCGAGCTTGCCCCACAAGTCGATCAACACGAAGTCGCCGCGTCGGATCGTCGTGTTCGCGCCGGTGCCGGTCTCGTAATGCGGGTCGCCGGAGTT
This sequence comes from Planctomyces sp. SH-PL62, assembly GCA_945905295.1. Taxonomy (GTDB): domain Bacteria; phylum Planctomycetota; class Planctomycetia; order Planctomycetales; family Planctomycetaceae; genus SXKJ01. Next base: position 136,298 of record CAMDPX010000001.1, read on the forward strand.
CGGTCCGACGCCGACGATCGGCGGGTGATAAGTCGTCACTCCGTACTTCGCGAAGTGATCCATGATGACGTCCCGCACGGCGACTTCATTTGACTCACCGCGCGAGCGGATCTCGTCGGCGATGAACTTCCACGCCACGCCATAGGCGCTGTCGGTCACCTTCTCTGCCGCGAAGTGCGATTGGATTTGGTCGTCGTCCCAAGCCGCCTCGAAGAGCTGAATCAAATCTCCCGACGAGCCGACTTCAATACCCAATGACTTCACCAGTTCCACGGTCCCCGCATCCGCACGCGAGACATAGGGGTTGCCGTTGCGGGGCGAGTACTCCATCGCCACGCGTTTCATGCCGCCGAGCAGTTGAGCGATTCCCGCTTCGAGTTCTTGCCACTTGAGATAAACCGTCTTCGATCCCGGCAGGTGATCGAGAGAGCCGGTTTCAATCCGATGGACCAGCCGCATCGGCTCACTGCGTGCCGGCACGCAGTAGAAGAATCGTCGCGACATGACCGGCATCTCGCCCATACCGAGCACTCGCCGAGCCAGCACGTTGCTGCCACGAAAGTCGTAGAGCAACCAACCATCAAAACCAAATTGCTGCAAAGCCTGTTGAATCGCGGGAAGGTCAATCATGAAGTCTCCATAGTAGGTCAGCCTTTCCAGGCTGACCTGTTTTACGTTTGACGCGGTTGTGAACGTTGGGGTCAGGCTAGAAAGCCTGACCTACGGTTCCTTCGGCAACGCCCGAATCCAGCGTTCGATCAAGTCGACCGCTTCGGTGTCGATCACATTGCTGGCGATGTGCGGCATCCGGCCGAGACCGATCTTCTTCATGCGATGCAAAACCATCGACCGCGCCGGATCGCCGGGGACGAGCACTTTCGGGTCGGACAACTCGAACAATCCTTGTCCCGGACGCACGCCGACCGTACCCGTTTCCTTGAGCGGCAACGATGCCAACAAAATGAACTCGGCATTTCCGCCACCCCACTTGCGATGACAGTGCGAGCAGTTCGCGTGCAGATACGACCGAGCGCGGGCGTCGAGCGATTGCCGCTCATCGTGATAATTCGCCAGCGGCGGATGAGCCACCTCCGGCTTGGATGGCAGCGGCTTCGTGAAGTAGCCGAGATCATTCAAGTGCTTGAGTTGGTTCTTCGGTTTTCCATCGCCGTAATCGAAGTCCCGATTCATCTGCGCCGTCGTTGCACCGAGCACGTACTTCGCCGCCATCGTGTGACAGAGGGTGCATTCGGCTCGACTTGGGAAGTGCCACTTCTGCTCGCGCACGCCGTTCGGTGCTGACTTGTCTTTGATCTTGAAGACGCGGTCCGCCCCCTTCGCTTCCAGCAACTCAGCGTCGGTTTGTTCGTCGTTCCAAACGTAGGTGTAGCCGTTCCAGACTTGAGCGCCGTACTCGTCGTCGTTGCCGGGCATCTTGATGTAATGCAGCAGCCGAGTCTCCAGCCGCCGCTTGGTCTTCGGATTACCCGGTTCGGTCTCCAGCGAGAACGTCTTCACGAACACGGTGCCATCGGGGAATCGCCAACCCGGCAACGAACCCGGCGCGGGAGCCGGATAGATGACCGTATCGAACTCAATCTTGCCGTCACCGGGGACCGCCATGAAGCGATCCTTGGTCGCGCCGTCCGACCACAACGGAGCGATCACGTCATACGGAATCACTCCCGCCGCCGGCTTGTGGTCTTTGACGCTCGCGAACAGACCGGTTTCGCTCAGCTTGCTAGGGAATGGCACCTTCGGCTGAGTGCTCGGCGGAACGGGGACGAGTTGATGCAGGCCCCCTCCCGCGAAATCGACGAATAAGATCTCGCCAGCCGTGTCTTGGATGATCTCGACGATGCGGACCTGTGTATCGCACAGCTCGCGATGCTCGGTCACTTTTTTCGTCTTCGCGTCGTAGCGCAGCATCCAGACTTTGCCGGTGTCGTAGTCGCCGTAGATGTATGCGCCCGCCAATTCCGGCAGACGCTTGCCGTGATACACCCAGCCGCCGGTGATTGATCGGAAGTCGGTGTGCGAGTGCTCGACGATCGGGTCAATGAACGGCGACGGTCCCTTCGGCCGCTCGGGCCGGAAGGGATGCAAGCCTTCGCGCACGCTCCAGCCGTAATTCCCGCCGCGTTGGATGAGGTACACCATCTCCCACAAATCTTGTCCGACTTCACCCGCCCACATCTGGCCCGTCGGAGCGTCGAAGCTGAATTTCCAAACTTGGCGATGCCCGTAAGACCAAATCTCGCCACGCGCTTTCGAGTCGCCGACAAACGGGTTGTCCTTCGGGATGCCATACGCCTGGCCGTCACTCGGATGATCGACATCCAACCGCAGGATCGCGCCGAGCAAATCGGTCAGGTCTTGGCCGGTCTGCAACGAATCCGCGATCCCGCTGCCGTCGCCCGTTACGAGATACAGCATCCCATCCAACCCGAATCGCACACACCCACCGTTGTGTCCGCCGGAGGGCCATTCGAGGAGCGTCGTCTCCGACTTCTCATCCGCCTTGAGCGTTTCGCCGCGTGCGACCGTCAATCGAGACAGCCGGCTCCCTTTCGGCGATGGGTTCGCGGAATCCGCGACGCTCGTGACGTAGAGGAATCCGTTCTTCTCAAACTGCGGATGAGCCACGATGCCGTACACCGTCCGCTTCAAGTCTACGACCAGTTGCGGCTGCGGTTCCTTGGCCGAGCCATCGAGCACCCAAATTTTCCCCGGCCGTTCAGCCACCATCAGCCGCTTCGATCCCGGCACGACCGCCGCCGACAATGGCTCGAACAATTTCAGTTTCGGATACGCCAACTCCAACCGATACGGGTCCGGCGGCTCCGGCGAGCCGACCACTTTCGAGGTCGTCCACGGCGTCCGTTCCGCCGCACACAGTTCACTCACCGGTCCACTCAACAACAGAATGCAAAACGACGTGACCCACCCGCAACTCTTGAGCATGATCGCCTCCGACAACGATGACACGCGGCACTATCAAGACGCGGCGAGAGTCTATTCAGGCAGCGCGGACAACATCCAGCATCGCGCCCATTGAACCCGCATTGATTGTCCGGTCGCCACGCTCGCCAAGTGCATGGACTGTCTTCATCATTTTGTTCCCCATGATTTTGCCACTCCTCCGCCTCATGAATCACAGAATCATGGGACACAAAATCATGTTCTCGCGAACGGGAGACAATTCATGCCCGCAACACATCGACGAAGTTTGGGGTTTTGTCTGTTTTGGTTGCTCGCAGCAGTGCCAATCCGCGCCGCGGAGCCGACGCTGATTTCGATTGATGACCTCTATCGCTCCGATGCACCGCAGGGCTTGGTGATCTCGCCGAGCGGTGACAGCGCGATCTACTCGCGGCGCTGGGCCGAGCGATCATCGCGGACGTTCCGATTCTCGTTGTGGCGAGTTGAAGGGGACGCGGCGAATCGTCGATCCCTCGAAGAGGGCGAACCGGATGCGCGGTCGCCGCTGTTGTCGCCGGATGGGAAGTGGATCGTGTTTCTTTCGACGCGACCGCTCCCGGATGGCAAGCCGGCATTCGAGCCGGTCCCGCCGTACTCCGATCCAGCCACTGACATCTGGCTAATGCCGGCCACCGGAGGCAAACCGATCCCGCTGTTCGGCCGCGACAAACCCTACGGCCGAGTCTTCAGCGATCCCTTCTACGGCCACATCAGCTTCTCGCCCGACGGAAAGCGATTTGCCTTCGTGGCTGACGATGGAGTCGATCCGCGCACTGCCGAAGAGAAAACCAACAACGTGCAGATCGTGCGTGAGGATCAAGGCGAAGGGTACGAAGGCTATCGGCCCGCTCAGATTTGGATCGCCGATTTGCTCGATCAACCGACCAACGTTGCCTCCACGCGAGTGACTCGCGTGACCAACGATGACGTGTGGTATGGCGATCCGCAGTGGCTGCCTGATGGCAAAGCGCTGATCGTCCACGCCAACCGCACTTCCGACCGCGAGTCGGTGCGATACAGCATCAACCACAACTTCGATCTCTGGCAGATCGAGTTATCCGGCGCGGGCTCGTCGCAGATTCGGCAACTCACGTTCGACATCGGCCCGGATGTCTCGCCGCGTCTTTCGCCCGACGGCAAACGGCTCGTGCATCTGTGCGTGCCGCGCCAAGGCTCGCACGCCGACGTCTTCAATCTGATGGTCATGGACCTGACGACCGGCGGCGTCACCTCGCGAGTGCTGTTCGATCACCACGGAGCGAAAGCCGATCAACCACCGCAATTGCCGCCGGCGTTTCCGTTGCCGCGCGACTGCTGGCTGTCGAATGAGAAGATTCAATTCAACGCACCCAATCGGACCGGCAACAAGATGCAGGTGATCGACCTCAGCCAAGGTGTGGCTGCCTTGCCGGAAGTGGGTCGGGATGGAATCCCAACCGACAAGCTTGCTGCCGCAAGAGTCAAACTCGCGCCGCCGGCCGACGAGTATTTGAAAGATCGCATCATCGCGAAGGGTGAGCTGGTCTCGTGGAGGAGTTTCGATGGCCAGATCATCGAGGGCATCTTCACTCGGCCGACCACGCCCGCCGTGAAGCCGCCATTCAAGATGGTGCTGTATCCGCATGGTGGTCCGCATAGCCGCTCGTCTCTGGGCTTTGATTTTGCCGTGCAGGTTTTCGCCGCGAACGGCTACTCCGTCTTCCAGCCGAACTACCGAGGGAGCGCCGGCTATGGCCAGCGCTTCATCGACGCCGACCGCTTCGACTTCGGCGGCGGAGATATGCAAGACATCCTCACCGGCATCGAGCACTTGGTTCGCGAAGGACAGGTCGATGCGAAACGGCAGTTCGTCTACGGCATCAGCTACGGTGGCTACACGACCTGTTCATTGATCGGCCAGACGAATCAGTTCCGAGCCGCCGTGCCGCAAAACGCCGTCACCGATCTCAATGTGATGTGGGGGCTGACCGACATCCAAAGCTGGACCGAATGGGAATTCGGCGGCCTCCCCTGGGAAGTCCCACAACTCATGCGCGACCACAGCCCGCTGACGTTCGCGTCGCGAGTGCAGACACCCACTCTCATCCTCCACGCCGCCAACGACCGCCGCTGCCCGCTCCCGATGGGCCGCATGTTCTATCGAGCCTTGAAGTCCGCCGATGTCGAAACGCAAATGGTCATCTACCCCGATGAGGGCCACCCAATCAAACAACTCCCACATCAGGAAGACGTGTTGCGCCGAGTGCTCGATTGGTTCGCCAAGCACGACGTTGGCAAACGCGAGTAGCCCGATGGTCCGAAAGTTGAGTAGCGATTTCGTTGCTCGGTTGCGGTTGACGATTCGCGTTCAACAAGGAGTATTGGAAAACCGTTCGGACCGAGTGTAGTCTGCATGCGTGGAATGGCCCCAACAATCGGTCGGAACACGGCATTCAGGAGCCACGCTGATGACACAGATCGTTTTGGATGTTTCGCCAAGTTTGGCTCGCGAGTTGGCCGCGAGACACATCGACGAGAGTCGCGCCGGAGAGATTGCTTTGGCGGCATTGAGAGTCTGTGTCGAACAGGGAACGCACGCCGTTCCGAGTTCCGATCCCGAAGACGCCGCGACGTTTGCTCGCGAGCTGATCGAGCAGAACCGGCCGCTGTTCGAGGAGTTGGCACAACTGTGACGGCCGACGAGACGAAGGGCCAAATCGGCGATCTGGTCTTGAGCGTCTATCAGATTCACGAAGCAGTGCTGGAGCAGACGGGTGGGATTCCCGGAATGCGCGACGCAGCCATGTTGCACGCGGCCGTCGCGCGGCCCTTCGCGACTTTTGGTGGGGAGCCGCTGTATGCGTCCGAGTTCGAGCAAGCGGCCGCTCTGTTTCACTCGCTCATCAAGAGCCATCCCTTCCTGGATGGAACAAAACGGACCGCCTTTCTTGCCGCGTTGTGGTTTCTTCGTCTGTACGGCCACACGATTCCGACCCGTCTGCCACACCCAGAAGTTGTGACGTTTTGTGTGGAGGTTGCCGAGGAAAATGCTCCACCCGAAAGATCGCCACGAACCGTTGCTGAAATCGCCGCTTGGTTTCGTAACCTGATTTCCCAAACTTCACCGAGTTGATCATGCGAAACGAACGCACGCGGCGGTTGCCGTTGTTCTTCACACATCCGATTGGATCGTTGCCTCGGCCGCAGATCAAACAACACAATTGGGAAAGACGAGTCACATTCGGCGATCAACACTGACCACGCACGGTCATTGAGCCAGCCGTGTGATGAGAGCTACAGCGACTTGTCGGGATCGCGCCGCTTTCCATATCGTGCTACCGGAATTCAACATCTTGAGGTGGAATACTGAGGGAGAAAATCATGCCGGCTTCGGCGTCACCCAGCGGTCGATTGGATGCAGCGTATCGCGAACGATTCCCAGGCTCCGCGAAGTTGTTTGAACGCAGCTCGCGGTTGTTTCCCAGCGGCGTTACGCACGACGGACGGTACTTGCAGCCGTTCCCGATCTTTGCCAAGGAAGCATTGGGCTCGAAGAAGACCGATGTCGATGGGCACGAACTGATCGACTACTGGGTCGGACACGGAGCGTTGCTGCTGGGGCATTCGCATCCGGCGATCGTTGCGGCTGTGCAACAGCAAGTGGCGAAATCCACGCACCCCGGAGCTTGCCACGAATTGGAAATCGAATGGGCCGAATGGGTCCGCCGGTTGGTTCCGTCCGTGGAGCTGATGCGATTCACGAACAGCGGCACCGAAGCGACGTTGATGGCGATCCGCATCTGTCGCATCGCCACCGGACGGACGAAGGTCATCAAGTTCGCCGGGCATTTTCACGGTTGGCACGACTCGGTGATCATCTCGTCCGAGCCACCCCATCCGGAAAACGTCTTGGCCGGTGCAGCTCCCGACGTGGAAGACTACCCGACGCCGGGAGTGACGATTGGTGTCTCCGGTGACATCGTGATTGTGCCGCCGAATGATCTCGCCGCGTTGGCTCGCGCGATCGACGAGCACCAGCCCGCGTGCGTGATGCACGAAGGGAACGGCGCGCGGTGGGGTGTCGTGCCCGCTCGGCCGGAATTCGTGCGCGGTGTGCGGCAACTGACGCGAGACAAGAACATCATCTTCATTCTCGATGAAGTCATCACCGGCTTCCGTGTCGCGCCGGGAGGCTTCCAAGAGATCTGCGACATTCAGCCGGACCTGTCCACGTTCGCGAAAGTGCTCGCGGGAGGTTTGCCCGGCGGAGTGCTCGGCGGTCGAGCCGATTTGATGCAGGCATTGGCGTTCGGCAATTCGTTCGGCAAGAAGATGAAGCATCCGGGGACGTACAACGGCAACCCACTCTCCGCCGCCGCCGGCATCGCCGCGCTGGAGATCGTCGCGACGGGACAACCCAACCGCCGCGCGAACGAGATCGCCGCCTTGCTCCGCCGAGAACTGAACTCGCTCTTCGCCAAGAAGAGCTTGAACTGGATCGCATATGGAGATTACTCGGCGATCAAGATTCTGCCGAACTACGACGGACCACGTTCGACGAGTGACGACTTCCTGCCGTACTCCGGCGACTGGCGGAAGCTCGACGCGAAACAGGATGCGGCGTTGTCGCAAGCGTTTCGCTGCGCGCTGTTGATGGGTGGCGTCGATTGGATGGGCTGGGCCGGATCGACTTCGGCTGCTCACGATGAAGACGACGTCGCTCGCACGGTCGACGGTTTCTCGCAAGCCATCGACTGGCTGCGCGGCGATGGGTTTGTGAAGTGAGCACCAGATCTCCCTGGATGTGCCCTGAAGTCGAAACTAACCTGTCGTCATCAATGAGGAGATGATTCATGGCCACGAAGCTCGCCCTAATCGAAGAACGCCTCCGCAAGCTCGAAGCCGAAGTCCACGAATTGAAAACTGCGACCGGAAATGAAAAGTCGCTACCGTGGTATCGACAAGCGGCGGGGCAATTCAAAGACGATCCCGTCTTCGACGAGATCGTGCGTCTTGGAAAAGAGATTCGAGACGCCGAACGCACGCCGGACCCGGTCGTCCGCAAACGAGCAGTCCGCCGTAAAGGAACCTAAGACTTGCCGTATTTGCTCGACACCGATCACGTCAGTTTGGTGCAGAAAGACAATGACGACGGCCGTCGGCTGATGACGCGATTGGATCGTGTCCCGCGCGACGATGTCGCGACGAGCATTGTGACTTATCAAGAGCAACTGCAAGGTTGGTTGGCTTATCTCAATAGTGGCCTGAAGCCCGATGAAGTCTTGCAGGCCTACGAACGACTCGACGAATTGCGACGAGCGTTTGAACGGTACAACGTGCTCCCGTTTGATCGGCCAGCCCAGGACATCTTTGAATCGCTGAGGCCAATCTGTCGCCGAATTGGACGATTGGACTTGCGAATTGCCAGCATCGCCTTGGCCACGGATTCCACTCTGCTGACCCGAAACTTCGCGGATTTCTCGCGAGTCCCAGGGCTGCGATTTGAAGACTGGACTCGGCTGTGAGCTGCGAACGGAGCATGAAATGACCGGACGTGATATCGAGGAGGATGTCGCGAATCCGAACGAATTGCTGACCGCTCCTTTGCGTTCAACGATGTTGCGGTTGGCGTGGCCGGTGTTCGTCGAGCAGCTTCTGTATTTTCTGGTGGGGCTGACCGACACCTATCTGGCGGGGTTCATCAGCAAAGAGGCGACGACGGCGGTTGGACTCGCGGCGTATGTCGGCTGGTTGGCGTCGAACATCTTCTCGCTGGTCAGTTCGGGAACGGTCGCGGTGGTGGCTCGGCATTGGGGGGCGGGTGAGTTCGAGTCGGCCAACCGTTCGGCGAATCGCGCATTGGCGATTGGCGCGGTCGTGGGTCTCGCCGTCTTCGCTTTGATTTGGCTTGCCGCTCCGTCGTATGCCGCGCTGATGAAGCTCGAAGGCAAGACCGCCGAGATGGTCGTGCGGTTTTTGCGAATTGATGGCGCGGGCTATCTCTTCTCGTGCCTCACGGTCGCGGGAGCCGCGGCGATGCGCGGCACCGGACAGATGCGCGTGCCGATGATGATTCTGGGATTCGTCAATGTCCTGAACGTCGTCGTTACGACCGTACTGAGTGGCGTTGGGCCGGCCGAATGGTTGGCGATCACCGATCGGTTGGGGATCACTCCATTGGGTTTAGACGGCATCGCCTATGGCACGTTGGTCGCGCGAGCCATCGGTGGGCTGATCACACTGGGTGTGTTGAGCAGTGGTCGATTCGGACTGCGACTGATTCCATCCGAAGTGTCTTTGAGCGGCGAACCCGCGCGGCGCATCTTGCGAGTCGGATTGCCGGCCGGATTGGATGGCTTATTGCGTTGGTCCGGACAGCTCGGCTTTCTGATGATCGTGGCTCGGCTGAGCGACAATGAATCGGAGCGAACGGCGATCATGGCCGCGCATCTGATTGGCATGCAGGTCGAATCGGTTTCGTTCTTGCCCGCCGGTGCGTGGGGTATGGCAGCAGCGACATTGGTTGGCCAATCGCTGGGCGCGAAACAACCGGAGCGTGCTCAAGCCGGTGGTCGCGAGGCGGCGTGGCAATGCGGTTTCCTGGCGATCGCGCTGATGGCCGTGTTCTACTTCGGAGCTCAGCCGATCTACGAAATGATGCACAAAGACCCGGAAGTCCATACGGTGGGCGTGTCGGCGTTTCAATTCAACGCACTGTTTCAAGTGCCGTTGGTCATGGCGATCGTCTACACGTTCGCGCTGCAAGGCGCGGGTGAGACTCGACTGCCAATGTTCATCAACTTGCTGGGCGTCTTCGGCGTGCGACTGACGTTGGCCTATGTGTGTGGCATCGTGCTGCACGGGGGCTTGATCGGCGCGTGGATTGGCATGTGCTGTGACAACACGGTGCGAGCGATTCTGGTCGCCCTGCTGTTTCGCCGCGGGCGGTGGATGTCGAAGAGCTTGTGACGGTGGCATCTTGCCGCGACAAAATCGCAATCGATGACCTCGACGACACAGATGATCCCGACTGAATATCGCCCGCATTCTCCGAAAGCAGATCGAACTCGCCGGCCGTGGTCATCGGGCGATTCACTTGGTCCGCATTCCTGGTCATTCTCGCCGCGCTTCGACCGCCTTGCGGATGGCCTGTTCGACTTGCAGCCAGCCTTTGGATTGCGGCGTAAAGTCCTGAATCGCTTTCGCATTCCAGGTGGCGGTTTGGAGCGTCTTCAATTCTTGCTCCAGTGACGAGTTCTTGTCCCAATCGTTTCGGTCCAGCGGGACCACGATCAACGTGCAGGGTTGATCCTTGTCCTTCGCCCGCTTCACTGCGTCGGGTGCTTCGGTCTGTTGAATGAACTCCACCGAGGCAAGCTCGGAAGGGAGCCGACCGGATGGCCGGTGACCCCCATCTGCATTCCCGACGGATTCTTCAGCGCCAAGAACTTTGCCACATCGGCATCCTTGATGAGGGAGACGGGTCACACGCTTTGTCCACGTTCCGCATGACGGAACTGTTCGAGTTCCTTGCGGAGCGGTTCCCAGTACGCGCGATCCTTGGCCTGTTCGGCGCGGACCTCGGCATCCAGAGCGGCACGCAATGCGTCGAGGTCTCCGGTGAGAGCGATCGTCAACAACGTCCGCCGTGTCTGTAGCGACGTTGCTTCCGCAGGAAAGTCGCGGCAGAGCCGCACGACCAAATCCGGGGTTCGTGATTCGAGCAGCCAGAACTCAATCCATTCGGAGCGCGGAGCCGCCGCGTTCTCGCGATGATGAATCGTGACGAGCAACTCGATCATGGGCCAATCCTTGCTCCGTTGTGTTTTCTTGGCGGTCACCAAATCAGGAACGCTGAGCAGATGAAACTCACTGCCTGTGTCGTCGGCGAAGCTGGTGCGACGATTCCAGAGGACATTGAAGTCCGCAAGCCCTCGCAACTGCGTCATGACATCAACGCGCAGCCCCTCAACACCGGCGGCCTGACATCGGAAATGCACGGCGTGTCCGCGAGCCAATAGCTCGGGATCGAATCGCGGCACGGCGATTCGCGCGGCGTTCAATTCGCCAAACGCGCGCAGCAAACGCTCGAAGTTGTCGGCGTCGGAATAGACGACGAAGTCAACGTCCTTGCTAACTTGCGCCGCGCCGTAGAAGACGCAAGCCTGCCCGCCCATGAGCAATGCTCGGACGCCATGCTTCTGCATCGTCGAAAGGACTTGTCGGATCGGGGTCGGGATCAAGGCTGCCTCCCATTGCCAGGTATTGAGCGAACAACTCCTCACTGCGACGGAACCGTTCGAGCGGCGTGAGGTCCACCCATTCCTTCCATTCGTCGGGCAGTTGTTCATAAGTCATGACGAGGTTCCTTGGATGCGATCGCCGAGAGTCGGACCTATCTTGGCCAATGGCGGCAGATTGAACAACAACGATGCGGTGCAAATCGGGAGGAGGCGGATTACTCTGTCAATCCGCTGTTGACTGACGACGAACCTCTGTCACGAAGGTGCCGCGCGATGGTCGAATCTGGTTCTAAGTGCTGGTGGGTGGCGCTCGGTCTCGCCGCGAGTCTGCTGGCAGCTTTCGGAGCAGCGGCGCAGGAAACAGAAGCGAAGGCCAAGACGAAGTCGGTCTCGCCGGTCGACATTAAGCCGGAGCCGCGAAAGCTCACTCCGGGATCGCCGTTGAGCGTCCGCACGTTGGTGCTGCGGCCGCCGCAGATTCCGAGTGTCTTGAGTTGGACCATCGAGTCGAAACGGCATCGCGGCTATTTGATCACGGCGGCGCTCAGTCCGGACGACAAGCAGATCGCGACCGGTGGATTGGATGGCATTATTCGGATTTGGGACGCCGCGACTGGTGAGTTTCAGAAGGCGTTGGTTGGACACGACAGCTACATCCACGACTTGGCGTGGTCACCGGACGGTCGCACGCTGGCGTCGGGAGGTTCTTACGACGGGACGGCGAAGCTGTGGGATGTCCGTTCCGGGTTGAACCTGCGAAGCCTCAAACATCCGTCGTGGGCCTCGAAGGTGGTTTGGTCACCGGATGGTCGCACGTTGTTGGTCAGCGGCGGGGAGAGCGGCATCGCCAAGTTCTGGGACGTGGCGACCGGTGCCGAGCGAGGCAAGGTCGAGCATGGCCGCTATGTGTTGAGCAGCGTGTGGTCTCCGGATGGTTCGGCAGTCGCCTTCACCTGCACAGGGCAAGCGGCGCAGATGTTCGACACGTCGGAGTTCAAAGTCATTCGATCGTTCGGTGATGGAGTCAACGAAACGAATTACTCATCGGCCTGGTCTCCCGACAGCAAGCGGCTGGCGGTGGCGACGAGCGCCGGTACGAAAATCTGGGACGCCGAGTCGGGCGATTTGAAGGAAACGCTCGCCGGGCCGATGACCACGGTGGCTTGGTCGCCTGATGGCAAAGTGCTCGCGACCGCGTATTCCGGTCAAGCGGTGCAAACGTGGGATACGGGAACGTGGAAGCTCATCAAAGCCTTGCCGCTGGGAGCATCGGGGCTGTCGTGGACCAACGATGGCACCAAGCTCTGCCTGATGACTTCAGCGAACGTCACATTGTGGGATCGGTCGGCCGACAAAGCTCTGCCGACGCTCGACGCGACGGGGCCGGCCTCGCGCGTGATGTGGACGACGGGCAAGATCATGGCGTCGGGGATCGGCACGCCGGCGGTCTCGCTGTGGGACGTTGCTTCCGGCAAGCTGCTGCGAAAGTTGGAAGGGCACACCGGCACGATCAACGCGCTCGCCTGGGCCGCGAACGATAAGACGCTCGCGTCGTGCGCGAGCGATAAGACGATCCGCGTGTGGGACGCGCAGAAGGGCGAACTCATTAAGAAGCTCGAAGGTCATACAGAGAGCGTGGCGACGATTGCGTGGGCTCCCAACGGCAAGCTGCTCGCGAGTGGCAGCTATGACAAAACCGTGCGGCTGTGGGACACCGTCACCGGCAAATCGACCAAGACGTTCGAGGGACCAACCGTCGCTGTCACGCTCATGGACTGGAACGGCAAGATGCTGGTTGCAGGCGGTCCGAGCAACATGACCTACGTCTGGAACACGACCTCCGGGCAACTGGTTCGCAAGCTGGAAGTGTCGGGAGTGGCGCAGTCGATGTCCTGGTCGCCGGACGGCAAAGTGGTCGCCACCGGTGGCGCGGATGATTCGCTGCGGATCATGAATCCCGCGAACGGAGCGATCCTCTTCAAGCTCAGCTTGCCTGGCGATCCGCCCTCCGTGACTGCGCTGGCTTGGAGCGCGAAGGGGGAAACGATCGCCTCCGGCCGAGGTAATCACACGGCTCAGATTTGGAATCCGCAGAACGGCAAGGTGGCTCAGAACGTGCCGACGATGGCTCCCGTGCAACAGGTCATGTGGTCGGACACCAACCGCACGCTGGCGGTCGGGACCAGCGATCGCTCGGTCCGTTTCTTCGATACCGCCACGGGCAAGCTTCGCGCGACGTTGATCACCGATCACGACCAAGTCCCCGCGATCAGTGCCGACGGTCACTATCGCGCGGATGCGGCCCCCGAGTTGGTCTACGTCGTGCAGACAGAGTCTTCTCTCGACACATACTCCGTGGCGGACTTCGCCAAGAAGTTTCGTTGGAAGAATGCACCGAACCAGGTCAAGCTCGCTGAGTGATTCGGTCTACAGGCGAGCGGGGCGGCGTCAGCCCCCCGGTTCTTATCGGCCCGCGCGATCACCGGGGGGCTGACGCCGCCCCGCTCGCCAATGAAATGCACACGCTTCATGTGCCCGATTGGTTGCGCCCGGGCTATTCCTTCGGTGACTCTTCTTCCTTGTCCGGAGCGGCGGGCTTCGCGGCTTCGGTGGCCGGAGCGGGTGGCATGAGGAGCGTCGGAGACGCGGTCGGCATCCCTTCCGAATCGGGTGAACCGACGCCGTCGATGAGCCACAGATCGTTCTCGCCAGCCAGAGCACCCCGTTCCAACTGCACGTTCTTTTGGGCGACGGCGTATTCGGCACGCGATTGGTGATAACGAATTTCGGATTCGACGACTCGGCGCTGAGCATCCAAGATGCGGTCGATATCGACCGGCAAGTCTCCGTCCACTTCGGCTTGCAGCGACAGCATCACCTCACGAGAAGCGATGTAGCGGTTGAGACTGTTTTGACACGACTCGAATGCGCGGACGGCATCGGACAGAGCGTTGCTCAAGTCATGAATGACTTCCCGTTCTTGCTCGCGATGAATGGCACGTTCGTGGCACAGGGCGAGTTCGGCGTTGGCCACGGCGGCATGACCTTGTCGGAAACCGATGGGCATCGAGAACTCCATCCCCAGCAACCATTCCTGATGGTCCAACGTGGCGAGATTGCCGATGGCGGAGACCGGCTGGCCACCGTTCTGCTGGCCCTTGTAGTCCAGCAGCTTGTCGCCGAAGCCTCGAATTCTATACCGGGCGATGGCGTCTAATTGGGGCAGCAGGAAATTCTGAGCGGCCAGCAACTCCATCTCGCGGCGTTTCACCTTGAGCTGCTGCCGGCGCAGTTCCGGACGACGGGATAACGCTTCCTGCATCACGACGTCCCAGTCGTAGATGACCTCGGCTTCGTCCGGATCTTGGGCGGGCCGCAACAGTGTGCCGTCGGTGATCGGCAGGCCGATCATGAATCGCAAGCGACGTTCGGTGACTTGGACGCCGCCGTTGGCTCGCAGTGTGCCGCCCGTGCTGCCGTTGCGGGATTGAGTTCCTTGGAGCAACCGGCCGGAGAGCGAATCATCGACCTCTTGTTTGAAGCGATAGTATTGCTCGCGAGCTTGAGCTTCCTTCGAGGCGGAGACCTGCTGAGCCTCAACCTGAGCTTTGACTTTGCGCCAGGATTCGAGCGAGGCGTACATCGCTCGGCGCTTCGCGTCCAAGTCGCGATAAGCGTAGTACAAATCCCAATACACGTTGACCACGTTGCTGACATAGTCGCGAACCGAAATCTCGAAGTCGGTCTGCGTGATGTCGGCACTGACTCGCGCCACCAGAATTCCGTTGTAAAGCCCCGGTGCCCCGCTGGGGCCGGCGATGCGGTTGTACTGCAACCCAGCACCGAGCAGCAGTGGCTGCCGAGCTTCACCCTCCGTGTAATAGTTCCACGCACTGGGAAACAAGTTGCCGGGTGCGTTGTTGCCATCTTCATCCGAGACGTTGCGGAAGATGAGCAACGCACCGCTGGCCGTCCGTTTGGAAAGCTCGGTTTTGTACTCGTGGAAGTCTTGCTGGAACGTGTTGGTGCCGCCGGCAAAGAACGAGTTGTTGTAGATGCGATCGTTCTTGCTGAAGTTCACCGATCCCTTGAACTGCGCATCGAACGCGCTCAACGCGGCATGTGTTCCGAACCGCGGATCGGTCTGTTGCAGTCCCGGCGTGTAGCGAGTGCGAATCCCTTCCGGCGTGCGCAACATCGTCCCGCCGAGTTCTCGCAGGACTTGGGAATTCTCCAACGCAATCTGCAAGACTTCGCCGACGGTGATGTCACGGTACTGAATGTCGGAATTCTCACGCAGCGATTTCGTGGTGATCGGGGCGCTGGCATGGACCGCCTCATAGATTTCGGGAACAGGGTTCTCCGCTTCAGCCGTGATCGAATCGATCTCGCCCGTGCTGTTGCCCACCGTCGTCTTGAGAGTGTCGTAGGTCGAACACCCAACGACGCCCGCGAACGCGGTCGAGAGCAGCAGCAACAACGCCGCTCGTCCAACCGCAAAGCGACGCGGCGTTGGTCCTGAACGGATTAAGAATTGTCTCGCCGACATCCTTGTCGTTCCCGGTGCTGGGGGGTGGTTTCTTCCGAGCGAATTCGCTCCAAATTCAACAGACGCAATCTTGAGACACCACATCGCTGAGATGTCTCCCCCTAGTCATCGGCACTCGACTCTGCCGATGGGAGAGATTTTTCTGATTCTGCGGGTCGAAACGATCAATCAAACCTTTCCAGTGGCTCGACGGCGTCAGCCAGCCAATTTGCGGAAGATGGGCAAGCACGCGGGCCTGTCCGCACGACTGCGCACCTTCAGCAATCGTCTTTTGACAGGAAGATCTGGGACAGGAAGAGCAGCACGCTGTTAGTGCGGCTCTTGGATTCGACGGCCGCATCGAGAAAGAGGATGGAATCTGAACGCGGGTTGAACTCCTATTGCTCTGCAAGATTTTCCTGCCCTAAATCTTCCTGTCCCAGATCCGTCCGCCGCTCGCATCCAGCATTCTAAAGGCTTACCGTTCGGCCCCATGACCTTCCCTAGCCAATCGGAATCTGTTGCCCGATCCGCGTCGTTGCTGGCGCGCGTCGATGGCCTGCTGGAACATGCCGAGACCCTGGCTCGGACAACCGTCGCGACGGGGGACTATTACCGGCAGGTGCTGGGCGAATTAGCCGACATTTTGGAAGCCGACAGCGTGGCGGTTTGGTCGGCTCGCGACGACAGCGTGTCGCTGCTCTTCGACACACGCCGTGACTTGGACCGAGATCGCGTCGCCCAATCGGTCGAACCCATCGGCCGCTTGGAAGCCGACCGAACCGTCCTCGTTCCGCCCGGAGCCGGTGGACGATTGCCGAACGCCCTGGGGTTCGCGCGGTGCATCGCCTGTGTTTCTGTGGCTCCATCGTTGCGATTGGCGCTCGATGTGCGATTGCCGCCGGCGGCTCAACGTGGCGAGAACATCGCAGACGTGGTCGCTGCGGTCGCCGCGATCGTGGTCGAATTTCATCGCGGCCGACAACTCGAGCGGATGTTCTCGCTCTCGGTCGAGCGAGATCACGTCGCCGCCTTGTGTCAGATCTTGCACACCACGTTGGATCGTCGCCGCATCGCGTTCGATCTGGCGAACGAAGGCGCGGCCGCGTTACGAGTCGATCGCGTCAGCGTGTTGCTGGCGGATGAATCCGGTTTCCGATTGGAAGCCGCGACCTCCGTCAACGAAATCAACCGCCGCGCGAACGCCAGCCGCGCGATCGAGCAGCTTGTGTTCGATGTTCGCCGCCAAGGAACCGCGTTGCCGTGGACATCCGCCGAAGAATCGCCGGAGGCGGCGAAAGCGTACCTCCAAGAATCCGGAGCGAACCGCGTCCGTGTCGAACCGCTTGGTGCAAAGCCCGGCTCGTGGGACGAAGCCTGCGGCGCGGTCGTGTTGGAATCGTTCAGCAATGCGCCGCTTCACCCAGATTTCGACGGTGTCACCGAGGTCTGCCGCCATGCCACAACCGCGCTGGCCAACGCGGCGGCCCATGAGTCTCACGGGTTGCGAAGTCGGTTGTTGAGTTGGAGAGCATTAGCTCCCTCGCGCCGAGTCCGCACGATCGCGATGTCGATCGTCGGCGTCCTGCTCGCGCTGGCCCTCATCCCAACGGATTTTGAACTGGAGTCGCACGGTCAAGTTCAACCCGCCCGGCGGCGGCACATCTATGCTCCAGCCGATGGTGTCATCCGACAGGTCTCCGTCAACAACGCCGCCACCGTGGGCGAAGGAGCGATGTTGGCGGTGATGCGGAATCCCGATCTGGATCTCGAAGAGCAGCGCATTCGCGGCGAGATCGCCACGAGCAATGCGCGGCTGGGGGCGATCAGAGCGACTCGCGTCGATCACGATCGGCGGCCGACATCGACGTCGGCTGGACAACTCGCGGCGGAAGAGGAAGAACTCAAGCAAACGTTGGCCAGCCTGAGTCGCCAGCTCGAAATCGTGAACCGGCGCGTCGCCGAATTAACACTTCGCTCGCCAATCGCCGGACAAGTCGTCCGTTGGGATTTGATCCGCTCGCTGGAGTCGCGGCCGGTGCGGCAAGGCCAACTGCTGATGCAAGTCGTCGATCCGGCTGGGCCGTGGCAACTCGAACTGCGCATCCCCGACCGGCACGTCCGGCATGTCCTCGCCGCTCAAGCCGCCGCAAAAGACGCGAATCCATTGGCGGTTCGGTTTCTGTTCCGCATGTCGCCCAAGACGACTTACTCGGCAACTTTGGATGACGTGCATCTCGCCACCGATCTCGATCAAGACGGTGAGCTCTCCACGCTGGCCAAGGTCACGCTGAATCCGAAAAACATCCCCGACCTGCGGCCCGGTTCCAGCGTGATCGCCAAAATCAACTGCGGCCGGCGTTCGCTGGGTTACGTTTGGATGCGCGAGTTGCTTGAATTCCTGCAATCCCGCGTCCTGTTCTGACCGGCCGAAAGCCGATTGCCGACGGCCGAAAGCCGTTATCACACCTTTTCAAAGCTACGATGACTCCTAAGCAAAACATCCTCTCCGCCATTCGACGGCATCACTTGCCCGAAGCTCCACTGCCAAGCCTCGATCAATCCTGGATTCAATTCAGCGACGTGTGCGCACAATTCGCCTCGGTCTTGGAGTCAGTTGGTGGCCGAGCGGTCATGGTTGCCGATACGGCGACGTTGAACTCCGAGCTGTCTGCTTTGTCTGTATGGCGGGACGCGAAGAAGACGGTCTCGCTGGTCGAAGGAGTTCATGGCAACACGGACCTCGCACAGATCGACGACCCACACGCGACGGAAGACATCGACTTCGCGATTCTCCCCGGTCAATTCGCCGTCGCCGAAAACGGAGCCGTGTGGATTACCGACGACGGCGTGAAGCAGCGGGCGATTTACTTCATCGCTCAGCATCTCGCGCTGGTGGTCTCGGCAAATGACATCGTGCCGAACATGCACGCAGCGTATCGTCGCCTGTCGTTCGGTCAGCCGCGCTTCGGAGCATTCATCTCCGGCCCCTCCAAGACTGCCGACATCGAGCAGTCGCTCGTAATCGGCGCACACGGCCCACGCTCGATGACCGTGTTCGTTGTCGGCTGAAATGTGGGGCACGTTTCCAACGTGCCCGTCCTGCACGCTCACGGGCACGGGCACGCTCACGGGCACGTTGAAAACGTGCCCCACGTGAGGCATCACAGCAACTCGGAAATCGGCTGGCCGCCTTCGGTCACGATCGGAATCGGTCGCCCTTGCGGATTGACCCAATGCGTCGCGAGGTCGATGCCCGCGTACTTGAACACCGTCGCGGCGAGATCTTGCGGACGCACGGGGCGATCCTTGATGTCGTAGCCGCGTGAGTCGGTGCTGCCGATCACCTGGCCGTGCTTCAGTCCGCCGCCGGCAAGGATCATGCTCATGCAGTTCAGCCAGTGATCGCGGCCGGCATCCTTGGTCATGATCGGACCTCGGCCGAATTCGCCCATCATCAGCACAAGCGTCTTGTCGAGCAGTCCGCGCTGTTCGAGGTCCGTGACAAGGTGATAAATCGTGCGATCCACCGTCGGCAGAATCGGAGCGAGTCCTTTTTCGATGCCGCCCCAAGGCGGAACGTTGTCGCCGTGGTTGTCGAAGTAGCCCCATCGCGCGCTGACCAACACGAACGTCACACCCGCCTCGACCAGCCTTCGCGCGAGCAGCGCCTTCTCGCCAACCGAATCGCGGCCGTAGGCGTCTCGCAATGAATCTTTTTCCTGGCTCAAGTCAAATGCTTTCGCGGCATGACCCGACGTGACGAGGTCCATCGCCTGAGCCGTGTAGCGATCGGCATTCGCCATCGTTTCGGTGCGATCGCGGTCGCGCAGGAGTTGATCAAATTGCCGACGCAACTCATCGCGATTGCCGAGCCGATCCAACTGAATCCCCTGAGGTAGGGCGATTCGGCCGGCCAATTCGCCGCCGTCAACCGGAGCGAACTGCGAACCCATCTGCCCGGACTCCCAAACGTCCGCTTTCCAACTGGGAGCCAACCCGACAAACGCCGGCATGCGCGGATCGTTCGAGCCGCGAAACTTCGCGACCACCGAACCCATCGACGGATACCCGTCGCCGTCCCTGACCTTGTCCACCCGCCGAGCCAACGGGTTTCCCGCCTGCATCGTGATCGGCGTGTGATTGCTCGCCTTGCAATCGACCGACCGGATAATCGTCAGCTTATCCATGATCGAAGCTTGCTTCGGCAGATGTTCGGAGAGGCGGACCCCCGGCACGCACGACTCGATGGACGAGAACGGCCCCCGAATCTCGCGCGGCGCATCCGGTTTCGGATCCCACATGTCCAAATGACTAGGGCCACCAGAGAGCCAGAAGAGGATGATCGCTTTTCGATCCGACGCCTTGGCCGCTTCGTTCGCTCGCAACAACGCCGGCAGAGCCAGCCCACCGAAGCCGGTTAACCCTGTCTGAAGAAACCAGCGGCGCGAACCAATGCGAACAAGATCGTTCATCTTCTTCTCCAACCCAGAGTGTTAGATCAATTCGGCAATCGGAGCGCCTTCATCCAGCATCGGAACCGGGCGGCCAGCAAAGTCTTTGAATGAAGTCGCCGGGTCGATACCCATGACGTGATAGACCGTCGCGAGGATGTCAGCCGGTTTGAGTGCTCGTTCCACCGGGAACTCTGCTTTCGAATTGGTGGCTCCGACGACCACGCCGCCTTTGAGGCCGCCGCCGGCCATCATCACGGAGATGGCGTTGCCCCAGTGGTCTCGGCCGGGGATGGCGATGCCGGGTTGGCCGTTGTTGATCTTCGGTGTGCGACCGAACTCGCCCATCACGATGACGAGCGTGCGATCAAGAATGCCGCGGACGTCGAGGTCGTCGATCAAAGCGGCGACTGCGCGATCGACCGCTTCCAGTTTGCCGCCGTGGCCTTTTTCGATATTCGAGTGATCGTCCCAGTGCGGCATATCGACGGTGGCGAACGTCGTGCCTGCTTCGACCAAACGCCGAGCCATCAGCGTGTAGCGGCCCCACGGGTTGTTGCCGTATTTGTCGATCGCCTTCGGGTCTTCCAAGTCGAGATTAAACGCCTCGCGAGCCTTTCCGCCCAGCACCATCGAGAACGCATCTTGCTGATACCGATCGACCGTCTTCATCAAGCCCGATTGATCCGCCTGCCGCTCGATCTGGTCGAGTCCACTGAGCAACGACTGTCGATCACAGGCGCGAGTCGCTTCCAACTTGCCGAAACTGTCCAGGCACTTCGGTCGTCCGATTTTGTTTTGAGAAGTGAAGTGCAAGTACTTCTGCTCGGTGTCGACATCGAATGGGTTGTACGCCGCTCCGAGATACGCGGCACCCATGTAGCCGGGGAAGAGGTACACGCTCTGAGCGGCGGGCAGTCCAACATACGCCGGCATTCCCGCAACGTTCGGGCCGCGCAGCTTCGAGATGTATGCGCCGAATCCCGGATACTTCTGAGGCAAGCTGGCCGCGTTCGAGCCGAACCGTCCGGTCAGCATCCAGTGAGCACCCGCGAAGTGATCGCCGTTGTCGTGATGCACCGAGCGGACGAACGCCATCTTGTCGGCGAGCTTCGCGTGCAGGGGTAACGTCTCCGAAACGATCATGCCCGGCACGTTGGTCTGCAACGCACCGAACGGCCCACGATAATCGGACGGCGCTTGCGGTTTTGGATCATAGGTCTCCAATTGACTAGGACCACCATCCAGCCAGATCAAGATGACCGACTTGTCGTTCTTCTCCGCCGCGCCGTGTGCCCGCAACCGCAGCAAGTCGCCGAGTGTCAGGCCGGACAAGCCGAGGAATCCGGCTTTGATTGCTGTCCGGCGCGACATGCCTTGGCAGTTGCTGGTCGGTCGGGCGTGTTCGATGGTCAGCATGAATGTCTCCACCCAAGTTCGTAGCTCGGACGCCCACGTCCAAGAGACCGGACGTGGGCGTCCGGTCTACGGTTTCTATAACAACAAATTAGAAAGCCCCGATGCGAGGATCGGACGATATCGTTCCGACCTTGAGCCGGTCAACGAGGCCCTTCACTCGCAAGTTTTCAAGAATCCGAAATCGAACCTTTTCGATCCACTGGCTGCCGGCATATCAAAATCGTTCATCTCGGTCATCGCTGCGGCGGGAATGAGTGGTTTTCCGTGACCAAAAGAAACTGGATACTCGCGGAGCTTCTCGTTGACAAATCGTCGAGTGAATTGGAAATTGCTCGGCGTGTTGCGAAGGTTGGCCAAAGTCGTAAGACCAAGTTGAATTCTCAGACAAAAAGAAGATTCGCCTTCATCTTGGCTTAAGGATTTCGCTCTTAACCTTCACAAGTCTGGAGAATTCATCGTCGGATGATTCCAAAACAAGCAGTGGTGCCTGCTTGGAGTTGGATTGCTGGTTGTCATCGAAGCGTGGTCCTTGACTGGCCGTGAGTAGATGTCGCACGATCCGTGCACTGGCGCTTTCAGTTTGAGACTACTTCCGTTGATTCGCACGGAATGATCTGTCAGTCACGTCACTTCGGTTACCTTTTCATTTCCCAAGAGGTGTAATCATGAAATTGAGATTACGGTCGCGTCTGCGAGGATTCACGCTCATCGAGCTGCTCGTCGTTATCGCGATCATTGCGGTTCTGATCGCGCTGCTGTTGCCGGCTGTCCAACAGGCCCGCGAAGCCGCGCGTCGTGCGGATTGCAAAAGCAAACTCAAACAGATCGGGTTGGCGGTTCATAACTATGAGCAGGCTTTTAAGGTGTTTCCGCCCGGAGACATCAATGCCAATCGCATTGCGGGAATCACAGAGAATTCGACGGTTGCGACGACCAATCAAGCTGTCAAAAACCATGTTGTCACACTGACTCTTCTGCCTTATCTCGACCAGGCACCGCTCTTCAAGCAGTTCAATATGAATTTGGCGTCCGGACCAGCACTCCATGCCGGCAACACGGTTGGCATTGCCGGGGGATGGCCGAACGTAAATACGGGCCTGCGCGACAAAGCTCTTTCGGTCTACCTGTGTGCTTCGGACGACGTCGGCAACTCCTTGTTTAGTGACGCCGAGGTTCAGCACTACAACACGGGCGGAAGTGTCGGCCGCACCAACTATCTGCCGTGTGGCGGCAGCCGAGGTTGGAGTACCAATTCGGCATACCCAGTGCGAAACGGCAACCGTACGCTGCCGAATGAAATGACCAATATTCAAGACTTTGGCTGCTTTGGCCATAACGGTGCCGCGACGATTGCGACGATCAAAGACGGGACGTCCAACGTGACCATGTTCGGCGAGGCTCGCCAGGGGATTGGAACGAATACGGTTAAGGGGATCGTCAATGTCGATCACTCCGCGGCCTGGAGCTGCTATACGTGGATCAGCAACTTCATTTCAGTGCATCCGAACGCGACCGCGGGCGGGCACTGCGATAACCGCCGGTATCACATCAATGGACCCCGAGACACCGCCGGATTGGCTGGCTGTGGTGCGACGACGCTTGTGAGTCATCATGGTGGTACTGCGACGAGCGCCCATACCGGCGGCGCGCATTTCGTCATGGCGGATGGAGCGGTGAGATTCATCAGTGAATCCATTGATCACAGCCTCTACGGGCTGATCAATTTTGCGGCCGATGGTAGACCCGTTGGTAACTTCTAAGCACTCAACAGAATCCGAGTTTTGTTTGCAGCGCTGGCGTCTTCGTGTGAGACGCCAGCGTTTCTTGTCGGTGGGTCAAAAAGTTTTCGTCACCCATCTCAGAAGCCCTTACGATTCGTGGCCCCAAGGAGCGAAATTATGCGAATGGGAAAAATGTTGCGGTTCCTGATGCTGCCGTTAGTCCTCTTGAGTTTGACTCTCATGATGTCGGGTTGCGGAGGAGGGGGAGGAGGAGGCAAAGATGCGGGGGTGTCACTTCCGCCAGCCCAAGATACAACGCTGGATCCGTCAAAGGACTCCACGATGACTGGTGGCGCCGATCCGAATGCCCCAGCGATCCCGAAATGATCGCGATCCGAGCAACCGTGATGCCTTGCGCATCAAGTGCGGTGAGAGTTTGAAATACGCTTGGCCAACGAGCCGCGAAAAGTGAAATAAAAACCAGCACGACGTGCAACTGAGTGGTGCTTCTACAAAGAACCACTCGTTTGCAAGTCGTGCTGGTTTCGTTTTTTGAATAATCTCGATTAGGGAGCTTGCGGTTGTGATGCGGCATCTCGACCAGTTGGTGTCCCAGTCCCCTCGATCAGTTGTAGATTGCCTTGGCGATCAGGAACCGCGTTCTTCCAGACTTCGATCCGGCCGCCTGACCAAACGACCTGAATCTCATCAATGGCTGTCGAGTTTCCTGTCGCCAACAGAACTCGCGGATCATGGCTTGCTTGGTAACTCCCGCCGGAGGGGACATGTGCGACTTGGCGGGCTTGTCCCGTGATGCACGTGACGCGGCACCCCAGAGCTTGGCGTGAAGATCGTGTCCCGATGAGATTTAATCGGACGCTCTGGCATGCGCGATCGCAATCGTTTCGCAGCACGGCCGGAGGTGCGGTCAAATGCGTGACGACGAGGTCAGCATCGCCGTCGTTGTCGAGATCGCCGTACGCAACGGATCGGCCCAACCAACGCTGGCGGAAGTAGTCACCCGATTGCGCCGAAACGTCCGCAAAGCGCCGGCCCTGATGATTCCAGAGTAACTGCGGATGCATTTTGTATTCGTGTTCTGGCCCCAGCGAAGTTAAGTCCCAGATGTGGCCGTTGGCGACGAACATGTCGGGCCATGTATCGAGGTTGAAGTCGGCCAATACGACGCCGAACCCCAGCGGTGATCGCGAAACGAGATCGACTCCCAAGGCTGTATTGGTGGCTGCAAAACCAGCCGGGCCAAGATTCGCGAACACGTCATTGACCTGATTCCGGAAATTCGTGACGCAAAGATCCAGATGCCCATTGCGATCGTAGTCCGCACAGGCGACTCCCATCCCGGCACCGACTGTCCCGTCGTTGCTGACGGCGACTCCCTCCAGGACTCCGACTTCTTCAAAGCGCAGGCCACCCAGATTGCGGAACAGAAAATTGGGAGACGTGTCGTTGGCCACATAGATGTCGAGCCGGCCGTCCCCATTTAGGTCGGCGATGGCCAGGGCCAAACCCTTGCCATCCGGCACGCGAGCGATGCCGGCCGCCTTACCAACCTCGTCAAATTGTCCGCTGCCCGTATTTCGATACAACAAGTCCGCTTGTCCGGTCCGCTCGATGGGACTGCACGACGTGATGATTTCGGGATGACCGAGCGGATGACAGGGCGGCTCATTTGGGGACCAATCCACATAGGTCACAACGTACAAGTCCAGCAGACCGTCGCCGTCCAGGTCGGCAAATGCGGCGCTCGTGCCCCAGCGGTCGCTGCCGACTCCGGCCTCCTCGGTGACCTCGGCAAACGTCCCGTCGCCATTGTTGCGCCACAGTCGATCGCGACCATAAGAGGCTACAAACAGGTCACAGAATCCGTCGTTGTCATAGTCCCCCGCGGCACAACCCATTCCAAATCCGTGCGCGACCAAGTGTGACGGGATCGTCACCTCTTCATACTGGAAGTTTCCCACGGCTCGATAAAGCCGGTTCGACTGGCTCAGTTCTGTGGCTGGCATTTGAAAGTGCGAACCGTTGACGAAGAACAAATCGAGTTGTCCATCTTGGTCATAATCGAACAAGCCGACTCCGCCGCCGTTTTGGTCGGTCATGTATTTCTCGCTGCTTGGCGAACCGTAATAAACGAAGTCGATCCCCGTTTGCGGAGTCATCCATTCAAAATGAAATGGCGACTTTTCCGGTGCGGGATTCCCGCGTTGTCCGTCGCCGTCTCCCTCCGTGTGCTTGGCTGAACCGATCGGGCGGCCTGCTGGCGAGTCCACGGGTTTTTCAGACCACGGACGAAGAAAAAACAGACTCGCTGCCGCAACGAGTACCAAGACGAGAACGATCAATCCCCTGGTTGCCTTGTGGCGAGCGGAAGTTGGGGAGCCTCTTGTCATGAAACACCGGCTGAGAAAGTTGGGTGATCCCCGCTCCGATTACGGCGTGAGGTTCGAAGGCTGAACTGGAACGATTAACTGGCTGACTCGTCGCCAACCACTGGCTTGTTTGAGATGTCCCAACCGTTCCAGTAAGTCGGCAATTTCCAAGCAGTGGTCTGGGCTGGGGTGCGTACGGTCGAATTTATGCGAAAGAAGTACCAACTGCTTGCGGTCCTCGGCGAGTTGAGACGCACGCAGTGCGGCGGTTCGAGCACCCTCAATTCGTCCCAGGCGGCGCAGTAAGGTCGCCTGCATCAAGAGGTAGGTTTCGTCGTCAGGACGCAGCGTCAAAGCCTTTTGCAAATAGGAATTCGCCTCTTCCAATTGGTTGGAATGGTCAGCGATGCGGCAGAGGAGAAACCAGTATCGATCGTCCTCGATCGGCTTCACTGACTCGATCTTCGACAAGCGTTGGGCGGATACCACGTCACCGCGATTAAAAAAAAACTCGGCGGCCAGGAGGCGTGTCATGAAATCCTGCGGTTGGAGTCGCAAAGCGTCTTCAAGCTGAGTCTGTGCCTGTTCTGTTTTTCCCATCATCGAATACGCGCGGGCCAACGCCAGAACGACTGCTGGCTGGCGCGGATGCTGGCGATCAGCCGCTTCCAATACGGGGATGGCTTCATGAGGTGTCGCGGTTTTGACTTCCAATTCCAACAGGAGCGGCAAGGCCCCAAAGTCATCCCAGCCGCGGCTCCAAAATTCCAACAGCAGCGTGGTCGCCTCGCGTTGACGAAGCAGCTTGAGATTCAAACGGACGAGTTCCTCACAGGTGACGACGGATCGCGGAAAGAGTTCCAAATGCCGCCGCAACACGGACAGAGCGCGATCAAACTGTTTGTCATGGTTCAGTGAAGACGCCAGCGCGATTCCGCCTTGCTCGAATTGTTCGCTGGTGTCCAGGATGCGATCCAAGACTGCGATCGCTTCCGGGAACTTTCGGTCCGCGTTGAGACTAATCCCGGTGATCAGCAGCGCCTGGTCCTGTTGCGGCTCAAACCAGAGCAGCGTTTTCAGAGAGTCGCGCGCACGGGCGTTGTCCCTCTGCCGCAGCGAGCGTTCCGCTTCGCGGATCAAGCTGGCGGAATTCACATGCACCCGCCAACGCAGGCCGCAATAGCCGATGACCACAGCCGCCGCGAGCACACAACCAGCCAGCGTTTTTCCGTACTTGATGCGGTGCAGAATGCGAATCACCTCCCATCGCGCAGAATCTGTTCGCTTCGTTGCGATGTGGCTAGGATGGTAGCCGACGATTGGGAACGTGTGAAGAAAATGGCGACGGCGTCAATTGAGTCGCAGCAATCCGGTGTCCCTGAGCGTTCGGAGTTTCTCTCAGCCATGCGATTTCGTCTCGTCGCAATCATCGTGGTGTTGCTCTTGGCCGTGATGGGACTGGGCTATGTCGCCGTCGGGGCTTCTGTCCGAAGTTCATCCGACAGCACGTTACGAACAGCGGCCTTGTACGCAATGAAGGGCAAGCCGGATCAGGCTCGTGAGGAGCTCAAATGGCTGCTGTGGTTTGAACCGCGCCATCCGGCCGCCGTCCATTTGACGGCGATCAGCTATCTGAAGCAGAACAATCTGCCGGCGGCGATGGAACAGTTGCGAGTCATCGGCGAGGACTCTGCGTTGCATGAGAATGCGCAGAGCCTGCTGGCGAGTGCGTTACTCGCCGACCAGCAACTTGACCAAGCCGAGGTCGTGCTGAGCAATCATCTGCGGCGCTATCCGAAGTCCGTTGTGGCGCGCCGGCAATTGTTTGGGATTTTTCTCACGGAAATGCGTTCGCGAGATGCCATTCGCGTTCAGGAAGAGTATCTCCGTGAATCGGCATCCGATCGGCTCTCGCAGTCCGATCGCCTGTTGATGCTGCGCGATTTGGCGACGTCCGAATTTCATCCTCCGGCCCCTCAGGCCTGCTTGAAGACTTTGCAGTTGGCTCTCGAACGGCATCCCGAACAGCCGCAGGTCGAGTTGGCGTTGGGACGCTGTTACTTGCGAGTTGGAAACACGGAGGAAGCCATCCCTCTGTTGCGGAAGGGACTCGCTCGTGACAATCACGCTCCCGAACCTCGGTTTCTCTCCTGCGAACTGTGGATTGCCAATGATGATCCTGATCGTGCGGAATTGGTGTTGCTCAATGGGTCTGAGAGCCCGTCGGGGCCGGCGGCCCACGACACGGATGTGCTCGAAAAGGACGATCGGTTCTGGGAATTGCGGTGCCAGATCGCCGAGTCTCGCAATGATTTGGACCGTGCTCTGAATGACATCGACCAGGCGGCAATGATCCGGCCATTCAGCAAGGACCATGTTGCGAGACGCGCGCGACTGTTGCAGCGGTTGCAACGCACTGCGGAAGCTCAGCAAGCCTACACTCGCTCCCACGAGTTGGCTCGGGCCGAGTTGGACTTGTGGAAGCTGTCGCTCGATCTGGGAACACGTAATCCCACTCCGGAGGAATGTGAGCAAATGGCTCTGCATTACACTTCGCTTGGAAAAAATCTGCCGGCGGACTGTTGGCGTCAATTAGGCCGACAAGTCGCGACGGAGACCTCGCCCGGAGCAGGCCGGTAATCCCAATGGTTTCCGCACGACAACGAATTTTGATCCGCGCCGTCTCGGTGATTCTGTTCGCAGTTGCCGGGGCGATCGTTTGGTTTCGCTCGCAGCGTGGAACGGAGTTGGAATCACCGGCGATTCAGCCACCTGCAACGGATCGGAGTTCTGCCACTCCCAGCAGTCGCACGAAGGCGGAGGCCGAATCTCCAATCCAGTTCGCGCTGATGTCGCGTTTCAAAACGGGCATCGACTTCGAGTATTACGGAAGTCCGAGCGACGAGCATTACATGACCGAACAGAACGGCGGAGGCGTGGGCTTATTCGACGCGGATGGCGATGGTCGCCTCGACGTGTTTCTGACCAACGGTTCCCATTTCAACAAACCAGCCAAAGCGGTCGGTGCCAGCCAGCGGCTGTTTCGACAAACGGCCGATTGGCAGTTTGAAGACATCACCGTGTCAGCGGGTCTGCAAGCGTTTGGTTTTGGCCAAGGCTGCGCGGCCGCGGATTACGACAACGACGGATTCTGTGATCTGTTCGTCGCCAGTTATGGAGCCAATCAACTGTGGCACAACAACGGGGACGGAACCTTCCAGGATGTCACTCAGGAGGCCGGTGTCGCTGACGATCGTTGGGGCACCAGCGCGGCGTTTGCCGACCTGGATGGTGACGGCAATCCCGAGCTGTACGTGGTCAATTACGTCGATTGGACTCCGGATCGAATCACGAGCCGGCGGATTCCCAGCCCGATGGATTTTCAGGGCCTGCCCGACCGCCTCTTCCGCAATGCGGGTGACGGTCGCTTCGAGTCTGTCGGAGCAGAAGCGTGCATCGCCATTGTTGGCGAGGGCAAAGGCTTGGCAGTCTCCATCGCCGACCTGGACGGAGACCGCCGGCCGGACATTTACGTCGCCAACGACACGACTCGAAATTTTCTGTTTCGCAATCTGGGCGGACTGAAGTTTGAAGAGACCGGCGTCCTGAGCGGCTGCGCGGTGAGCCAGGATGGTTCGATCGGCAGCAGCATGGGAGTCGCCGTGGGGGACTACAACCGCGACGGCTGGTTCGATCTGTTTGTCACCAACTTTGCCGGAGAAGTTGTCGACGCATTCGCCGGAAACGGTCCGAACGGATTCATTGCGAACAACTCCGAGTTGGGCCTTGATCCAATCTCGCGTCCGCTCTTGAACTTCGGCATCGTTCTGGCGGACTTTGATTCGGACCTTTGGCCGGATCTGTTCTTCGCCAATGGGCATCTCTGGGACGACACCGCCGCTGGCCACGAATATCGGATGCGTCCGAGTCTGCTGCGCAACGCCGGTGGAAAGCGATTTCGCGATGTGTCCGCAGTGGCCGGAGACTATTTTCGAGAGCGCTGGTTGGGCCGCGCCGTCGCCGTCGGCGATCTGGACAATGACGGCGATGCGGATTTCGTCGTCACCCACATCGAGGCACCGCCGGCATTACTTCGCAACGACAGCCGCCGCGCCGGCCCTGTGTTGCGACTGAAAATGATCGGCACACGTTCGGCCCGGCAACCTTTAGGAATGCAAGTCGATGTGGTTGTCGGAAACCAAACCATCGCCACACACCTTCGATCCGGGGACAGTTTCCAAGCGTCCCACGATGATCGACTGCTGATTCCCATCGGAAACGGGACGATCGTCGACGAGGTCCGGGTTCATTGGCAGGGTGGCGAAACGGAAACTTGGGCGAACCTTCCGGCTGACGAGTTGCTTTACTTGATCGAGGGGACTGGTGAGGCACACCTTCGTCGTTAGCCGTCAGAGATGATCGGCTACAGGTTTGTGCCTGTTCCGAGTTCCCAACGCGGACCTGGACTTGCCCACGTTTTGCGTGCGCGCTGAGAACGATCGGCTGTGGATGGAGCGTGAGATCTTAAAAAAGCGACGGCCTTCTTTGTGAAGGAGTCGTGATGAGATATGCCTTCATTGAGCGGCATCGGCTCCGTCGCGAGACGTAGGGAGCCGTGTGTGTGCATCAAGCGTTAGGTCAGCGTGGGGCGAAGTGCGATCACAAGACGGTGGTCAAGGTGATGCGTGCAGTACGCCAGCGAACACGATCAACGCACGCTGGCAACTCACGACATCGAATGCAGCACGAGTCGTCGCGGTGGCTGCGGGGATAACGCGCCGGCCGAGAGCCTCTTCGCGACCTGGAAGAAGGAGCTGGCACATCGCGAAGTTTATGAAACTCCAACGGAGGCTCGCACGAGCCTGTTCGAGTCCATCGAAGTGTTTTACAACCGCCGACGCCTGCACTCGTCGTTGGGCGACGTCTCGCCGACCGACTTCGAGGCGGGGCCGCGTGACCAAGAAGGAATCGTCCGAGGGCCAAAAGTTTTTTGCGGCGGCGGCGGGGCACTGTTCGCCGCGCTCCGTCTCTAAAAAAGCGAGTCGACTGTGCGCGGTGGAAAATGCCCCGCCGCCAATCCCCCGGGCCTGCGGCCGGATTCTCAGGAACCCATTTCGTGTGAAACCATCGGTCTCACTCTTAACCCAACGTACGCAATCCTTGGGTAGATTCAACCAAACATTGTCCACAGGAAGGAGCCTCTCATGTCGATCCGCAAAGGCATCATCCTCGCCGGGGGTTCCGGCACTCGGCTGTATCCAGCAACGCAAGTCATCAGCAAGCAGTTGCTGCCCGTGTTCGATAAGCCGATGGTCTATTACCCGCTGGCTACGCAGATGCTGGCCGGGCTGAGACACATCCTGGTCATCAGCACGCCGCATGACTTGCCGCTGTACCGGAAGCTGCTGAAGGACGGCAGCCAGTGGGGCATGACATTCGAGTACGCCGAGCAGCCCAATCCCGGTGGACTGTCTCAAGCGTTCTTAATCGGCGAAGAGTTCCTCGCGGGCGATCCGGCCTGCTTGATTCTCGGCGACAACATTTTTTATGGGCATCAGCTTTCGCAGCAGTTGCAGCGAGCGGCCTCGTGCGAAGCCGGCGCGACCGTCTTTGCGTATCACGTCCGCGATCCGGAGCGGTACGGCGTCGTCGAATTGGACTCGACCGGCAAGGCGATCACGATCGAAGAGAAGCCAAAGCAGCCGAAGTCGAACTACGCGGTGACCGGCTTGTACTTCTACGACCGCCACGTCTGCGAGTACGCGAAGACACTCAAGCCCTCGCCGCGCGGGGAGCTGGAAATCACCGACCTCAACCGCGTGTACCTCGAACGGGGCGAGCTGCATGTCGAGACCTTCGGGCGCGGTTCCGCGTGGCTCGACACAGGGACTCACGAATCGCTGATCGAGGCCAGCACGTTCGTCAGCGTGCTGGAAACTCGGCAAGGTTTGAAGATCGCCTGCCTGGAAGAGATCGCCTGGCGCATGAAGTGGATCGACGACGCTCAGGTCCGCAAGTTGGCCGAACCCATGAAGAACAACAGCTACGGCCAGTATTTGTTGGATCTCGTTGCACGCGGTGACTGACGAGCGGTACGGGGTCGGGAGTCTTTTTCAGGCCGCCGAGTGTCTCGCGACGTCGAACGCTAAACTGCGGCGGCCTGAAAAAGACTCCCGACCCCTTCGCTCAAGGAGCCAATCATGCGTCGAGTCTGTCCGTTGATCGCGTTAGTCGCACTGATGTCGGTTGTGCTCACGATTGGCACAACGAGCAGAGACCTGCGATCCGATGATCCGCAGTCGAAGAACGCCGCTCCGCCGACGGCTCCGAAAGCAGAACCGAAGCGGATCGAAGTCGCACTCAACGGCCACACCTTTTCGCTGCCCGAAGGCTTCACGATTGAACTCGTGGCCGGGCCGCCGCTGGTCAATCGGCCGATCAGCGCCAGCTTTGATGAAGAGGGTCGGCTGTACGTTTCCGATTCGTCCGGCACGAACGATCCATCGGCGAAGCAACTCATCGACAAGCCGCATCGAGTCGTCCGACTCGAAGACACCGACGGCGACGGCAAGTTCGACAAGAGCAGCGTGTTCGCCGACAAGCTGATGTTTCCGGAGGGGACGTTGTGGCACGACGGCTCGCTGTATGTGGCCGCTCCGCCGAGCATCTGGAAGCTGACCGATACCGACGGCGACGGTGTGGCCGATCAACGCGAAGAGTGGTTCAAAGGGAACACGCTCACCGGCTGCGCGAACGATCTGCATGGGCCGTATCTCGGCCCCGACGGTTATCTCTACTGGTGCAAGGGAGCGTTCGCGGAGCAGACCTACGAACGACCGGTTCGACCCGTAGGTTGGGACTCCGTCCCGACCAATTCGACGAACAAAAACACCGAAGCCAAAACCGAACCGGTCGGGACGGAGTCCCAACCTACGAAACCGTGGACCACGAAAGCCTCGCATATTTTCCGCGCGAGACCGGACGCTCCGCGAGACCCCGCCACCGGCAGCATCAAGACATCGGCGATCGAGTGCGTGATGACCGGCGGCATGGACAACCCGGTGGATGTCGTCTTCACGCCGACCGGCGAGCGAATCTTCACGACGACGTTCCTGGTGCATCCGGGCGGAGGCAACCGCGACGGCCTGCTGCACGCCGTGTACGGCGGAGTCTATGGCAAGGACTGGAACGTGATTGATTCCCCCAGCCACCCGCGGACCGGCGACGTGATGCCGGTGCTGTGCCATCTCGGAGCCGCCGCCCCCTGCGGCCTGGAACGCTTGCAGTCCTCCGCCTGGGGCCGCGAGTACCAAGACAATCTCTTCGCCTGCTGCTTCAACATGCGGAAGGTGACTCGCCACGTCCTGCAACCTCACGGAGCGACGTTCCAAACCGA
>CAMDPX010000002.1 GCA_945905295.1 Planctomyces sp. SH-PL62
ACGTAACTGGCCGCTCCCGCCCGTAGCGCCTGAACCGCGATTTCTTCGCTGCCGTAGCTGGTCATCAAAATCACCGGCACGCCATAGCCGTGAGCTTTGATGCTCTCCACCAACTGCAATCCATTCATCACCGGCATTCGCAGGTCGGAAACGACCATGTCGGGCATCGCGACGGCGATCGCATCGAGCGCTGCCTGTCCATCGCCGGCATACGTGACCGCGACCCCGGCAATTCCATTTTGCAACAACCGGCCGACGCGACGCTGTTCGATGAGCGAGTCATCGACCACCAAGATTTGAGTCGCCATCACAATGGACTCCATAAGGGATCGTTCCAGCCAATCAGAACGGAGCGATCACATGGCGTCCAGATTAGCCGAGTCTCCCCAGGAATTCTCGTGACTGTCCGGGAATGATCCTGATTTCCGTCCCCTTTTTTCTGTCAGCCAATGGACTCCATTTCATGGCGTTGTCGGTACGAGCGAGAAATGCAAATAACGCACATCAATGAAAGGCAAACTTCAGCGGAAGGCCGGCCAATCGCGGAGCGTTTTCCACAGCGGATAGCCTTGGACTTCCAAAGCCAGCACCAGTTCGGCCGCTGGCAGCAGAACCGCGAGGACGATCTTCAGCCACGCCCGCCACGTCCAGCGTTCCTCCAGCCAATCGCGCGCGTGGACCCAACTGGCGAACAACAACGTCGCTGCGGGCACAAGTTGATACAGCCACGGCGCGTGGATCTCCCACAACAACCGCGACCACCCCGCCAACAGCAGTGACAACACGCTCGCCAGAAACAGCGACGTCAGCGGACTGCGGATCAATTGAGCCAACCATTGCCCCGCCGCGTAGCCTTGCAACGCTCCCACCAAAGCGAAGCCCGCATACAGCCAAAACTCTGACTGTCTCGTCCAATGCAATTGCCAACCGAGCGTTGTGCCCGCGATCAACGCCAGCAACAAAACCTGCGGCAACCAGACCGCGTGTTTGCTCATCCAAATCGCAGTCGGCGAGCCGCCACGATCTGACAAGAACCGAAACAATCCCTGACGCTGATCGTGATGAAGTGCCCACACACCCCACAGCGTCGGCAACATCGTCAGCATGATCGACAAGATCGCCAGCAGCGGCATCGCTCCGAGCAGGAACATGCCGCGGTTGAAGGAATTCCCAAGTCTGGAAAGCCATTGGTAGTACTCCGACGCTTCCTGCATCAAACAAGGCGCGAATGCGATCGGCAACATCCACAGCCAAACGCGAGCCTCCCGCCACTCGCGCCACAACAGCCGGCCGAAGGCTTTCATTGCGGGTGATGGTGATTGCTCGAACCAAGCCACGTCGCGCTGCACCTTCACCTTCTTGGTCGGATCGCCGCGCCAGACTTTCTTCCACCAAGGCCGCTCGTTGAGCCAACGCTCGGCCAGCCGGCATTCCACCGCCATCAGCAAAGCTCCCGCCAACAGCCACCACGGCAAGAGTCCTTCGGGGCCGATCGGTGGAAGGCGATCGCGACGAGAGGCTTCCATCGCCAGCGCCACCAGCGTCGAACCGATCGCCGCCACGCCCGCGAAGGCCAAGAATGCCAAGAACACCGCCGGCAGTACCCGACGGGTCAGCATTGAAGCTCCCAAACTGATGACGCCTGTCAGCGTCGCGGCCAGCAGCAGAGCGAGTCCTTGTATCCCTTTCAGTTTGTAATCGGCTCCCACCAGACATTGAGTCGCCAGCAACACCAGACTCGTCAGCGTCACGATGCTCGCCTGACTGACAGCCAATTTCGCGGCGAACACCGCATCGGCCGGTGCCGAGATCCGTCGCAGCCAGTCATGCGTTCCATCTTCCCGCTCGATCGCGAACGAGATCGCTCCGCAGCCCAACGCATGCAGGATCGGCATCAAGAGACCGAGCGACACCACCGTAAAGTCACGAGTCTGCACGGGGCGAAGCACCAGCCACGCCGCTCCGTCGAGTAACACCACGATCCCCAACACCGCCAACCAGAAGTCTCGCGCCGCGAGCAGTTCCTTCCAGGCCATCCGCCAGAAGACCCGCCACCAGCGCTGCGAACCAGACAGGCCGGCGCGGTCGAGCAGATTCCAACGCGCGGCCCAAACCTGAATCGCCATGAGCACGGGGATCTCGATGATGACCATGCTCAGCAGGGCACTGCATTGCCAGCGATACTGCGTTGTCAGCCAACCGAATTGCTCAAACCAAGTCCCCCACAAATACCACATTGCCAAACTCACCACGCCCGACAAAGCCAGAGCCTTCCACACGGAACGCGACCACTGCGAGATCAGCAACGACACCGCCAGCGTCAGCAACACCACCAGCAGATACCACAAGGTTGGCTCGCCGAGGACTCCGATGTGCAACGGCAGCCGCATCGTCACTGCCAACGCGACGCTCAGCCCCGTCATCAAGACCGAGCCGATGGCACCGACCAGCCATTTGCTCCCGACGACTTCAAAGGCTGACGCGCTCACTGACTTGAGTAATTCCCAAGTGCCACCGGCAATCTCCTGAGCGAACGCCCGCGCTCCAAAGATCAACGCGAATAACGCGGGGGCCGCATGCAGCCACAGCGCCGGCATAGACTCAATCGCATGCCGATCAATCAGCGCCGCAAAGCACAACGTCGCCAGCGCGATCACAATCCAAACGCCGATGGCCTCGTTGAGTTCTTTCCAGACGAGCCGCCCAAAGCTGCCACCGCCGCGCGACCAGATCAGGTCCGCTTTGGTGGGTGCCACGTCTGAATTGGGAAGAGTTGCCGACATGCGAACCTCGGCCTGTTTTGTTTTGCGTCTTTGCCTTTGCCCCAACGGGGACAAACTCGATAGCCCAGGGCGCAGCCCTGGGTGGCTGTAACACCACTCGGATTAAGCCCCAACGGGGCGCAACTGGCGTGACAACCCGGCCAGTGACGCCCCTTCAGGGCTAAAGATTTTCTTTCGTATGACAAACCCAGGGATCCGCCCTGGGCTATCGAGTCTCGACCCTTTGGGTCGGAAGACACGAAGCACTCGTCGATTTCAAAACTTCCACAAAAATGTCTTCGAGCGACGGTTGCCGAACTTCAAACTCGCTGAGCGTTCCCTCGTCACGCAATCCCACCAGTCGCGAATCCTCGCCGCCGCGCAGCAGCACGCGCCACTGCCGGTCGCGCTGATGCTGGCTGATGATCACGCCACCCAGATCGGGTAAAGCCGTCGATCCGTTGCCGAGCGTCAGCGTGATTTCACGCACCTCCGCTTTGAGTTTGTCGAGCCGCTCGACCAGCAGCAGTTCTCCTTGGCGAATGATCGCGATCACGTCGGCGATCCGTTCCACCTCGACGATCTGATGACTGGAGAGCAGCACCGTCCGACCGCGAGCGGCGACGTCCACCATGCTTTCGAGAAACTCGCGACGCACGACGGGATCGAGACCGGAAGTCGGTTCATCGAGCACGAGCAATTCCGGCTCGTGACCCATGCACAGCGCCAACGAGACCTTCGACCGCATCCCCTTTGAAAGCGTTTTGATCTTCTTGTCGATCGGCAAACCAAACTGACCGACGTAATCGCAGAACCGCTGATAGAAACCGTCGGCGTAAAAACCCGCCGCGAACCAGCCGATCTGTTCGACGGTCATCCACTCGTACAACGCCGGCCGATCGGGCACATAGCCGACTCGTTGCCGAATCGTCTGCCCGTGAGCCTGGCTGTCGAGGCCAAAGACGTGCGATGTCCCCATCGTCGGCTCCAGCAGGCCGAGCAGAATCCGAATCGCGGTCGTCTTGCCCGCGCCGTTGTCGCCGAGCAACGCCACGACCGAACCCGGCTCCGAGGACAACGTCAGCCGGCTCAGCGCGACTTGCTTGCCGAACCGCTTGGTGACCTGATCCCAACCAAAGACCACGCTCATGAGTCCGCTCCCTTCTTGCCTCGTTTGCCTTTCGCCGCCCGCTCCAGCCGAGTCAGTTCTTCCTCGACCAGCTCACGAATTTCGCTCGTCTCCAGCCGGCTGCTGTGAGCTTCCACCAGCACATGCCTGACCCGTTCGCGCAGCAGCCCCAGCCGTTCCTTCTCGCAATGCGCGACCGCGTCCTCGGTCACGTTCAAGCCGGTGCCGCGCACGGCTTCGAGGATTCCCTCATTCGTCAGGTCGCGATAGGCCCGCACGACCGTATTCGGATTCACGGCCAGTTCCTTCGCCAGCTCGCGCACCGAGGGGACCATGTCACCCGGCATCAGCGTGCCGCTGGCCACGGCGAACTTCACCTGCCGCACGATCTGGTCAAAGATCGCCAAGCCGTTCGTGGGATTGATCGAGAAAAACATGGCCGCCGCCTCGAAGTGTTCTATCGTGATAGAACACTAAAACAAGTCGGGCGAATTGGCAAGCGAAGGGGTCGGGAGTCTTTTTCATGCCGCCGTCGAAAACAGTCCGGTTAGTTCCCTCGTGTTCGGCGGCATGAAAAAGACTCCCGACCCCGTCTCTCGGCTACGTTGACGCGCCCGCGCGTCGCTTCAACGCATCCGACGGAGCCAATCGCGGCCGGCCGTTCGACATCTTCTCCAATACTTCGACGATCTTGCCGAAGCCGATTGTTTCCGCGTACCGCATCGGTCCGCCGCGGAACGGCGCGAAGCCGGTGCCGAAGACCATCGCCAGGTCGATGTCTTCCGGCTTCGAGACGATCCCTTCATCCAAGCACCGCACGGCTTCGTTAATGAGCGGGAAGATCATTCGCTGAATCAGTTCCTCACGAGAGAGTGTGCTGATGGAATAACGAACCCCGGCGAGCCCCCGGACCTTCGCGATCGCTTTGTGAACGGCGGGATTCAATCGCTTCTTCGAGCCCTTGCCGATCAACAACGACTTCGCGGCCGAGGGTTCCGTGGCGGCGATCTCTTTCAAAGCGGCCCACAACGGAGCGGGCAACATGCGGTCGCCATACGCCGCGTACATGTTCGCGGCGACGTGCTGGCCGACTTCCAAACCGACGAGGTCCGTCAGTTCCAGCGGCCCCATCGGCATCCCAAACGCGACGGCTGCCCGGTCGATCTCTAACGGATCGACGACTTCCAGCAGCAGCCAGCCCGCCTCATTCATGTACGGCGAGAGGAGTCGATTGACCAAGAAGCCGGGGCAATCCTTCACGATCACTGCCGTCTTCCCCAGCCGTTGTGTGAGAGCAAACGCCGTCGCCAACGCCACGGGACTGGTTTCGTTGGTACGCACGATTTCGACCAGCGGCATTTGATGCGGCGGATTGAAGAAGTGCAGACCGACGATTCGCTCGGGATGCGGGATGCCTTGTGCGATGTCGCTGACCAACAGCGAACTGGTGTTCGTCGCCAGCACGGTCGTCGAGGAAGTCGCATCGGCCAGATCGCGAAAGACCTGCTGCTTGATCGGCAGGCTTTCGACGATCGCCTCGATGATGAGGTCGGCGTTCTTCAACCCGGCGTAATCGGTCGTCGGCCGTAAGCGGTCGAGCGTGTCGCTCGCCTGCAACGGTGTGATGCGTTTGCGTTGCAGATCGGACTTGATGAGTTTTCGTGCGGTCGCGATCCCCTTGGCGAGGAACTCCGGTTTGATGTCCTTCAGCCGAGTCCAAATCCCCTTCTGAGCCATGAGCAGCGCGATGCCGGCTCCCATTGCACCCGCGCCGAGCACTGCGGCATTGTGGGGCACGTTTCCAACGTGCCCGCCCTTGTCGCTGGACTCGGCGATCTCCGAGTCGGGCACGTTGGAAACGTGCCCCACGAACTTCTTCGCATCCTCTTGCAGGAAGAACAACCGCAGGCATTCGCGAGTGACCGGCGAATCGGCAAGACGCCCGATTGCTGCCGACTCCGCTGCGAAGCCGGTCGATGAAGACTGTCGAAATCCCGCGCGCAGGGCTTCGATGGCCGCGAGCGGAGCGGGGTAATGCCCCTTCGTTTCGTGCCGGACTTTTCCTTCGGCTTTATTGAACGCGAACTTTCGCAGTGGCGGAAACGCTTCGGTCAGCCGAGCCGCCAGCGGTCTCTTTGGCCGCTTGAAGATCGTGCTCGCCGTCCCGAACTTCATGACGGTTCGCAGCAATTGCTCACCGACGAAGGGAAGCGCCTCGACCGGCACCATGTCATGCACCAGCCCTTTCGACCGAGCTTGCCGGCCGCTGAGCATACGGCCGGTCAGGATCATCGGCAGAGCCTCCAACAACCCGACCAATTTCGGCAACCGCACCGTTCCGCCCCAACCGGGAATCAATCCCAGCTTCACCTCCGGCAGACCGAGCAACGTCTTCGCGTGATCGTCCGCGATGCGATATCGGCACGACATCGCAAATTCGAGCCCACCGCCAAGGCAAGCTCCCGAGATCAACGCGACCGTCGGCACATGCAGCGCTTCGAGTTGCTCGAACACGCGCTGTCCGAGTTTGGAAAGCTCCACCGCTTCGGCTCCGCCGGTCATCGTCTTCATCTCGGTCACGTCCGCGCCAACGATGAAGTTTCCTTTCTTGCCGCTGAGGAACATCACGCCGCGTATCGCCGGGTTCCGTTTGATCTCAGAGATGAGCCGTTCGAGTTCTTCCAGCATCGCTTTCGAGAGTGCATTCGCCGACTTATCACAGCGGTCGATGCGGACTCGCAACAATCCACAGGCACCGAGTTCGGCGTGCCACATCGTGGCGTCCGGAAGCAGCGTGGAAGTGGCCGGCGATTCGAGTGTCGATGTTGTCATGACGAAGACCTCATGGAGTTGTTGCAACCAATCAGGGGTCGGACTTGGACCGCTATGTTGTTTCGACAACCACCGCTCCGCCTTGTCCGCCGCCGATGCAGAGCGTGGCCAGTCCACGCGAAAGATTGCGGCGACGGAGTTCGTGCAGCAGCGTGAGGATCAAGCGTGTGCCGGTCGCTCCGACCGGATGGCCGAGTGCGATCGCTCCGCCGTTGACGTTGACTCGATCGAGATAGATCGAGCCGAGTGATTCGAGGTCAGATCCCTCGGTAGCACTCGCCCCAACCGGCGACTCGAACCTTCGCAGGCACGCGATGGCTTGGGCGGCGAACGCTTCGTTGAGTTCAATCAACTGCATGTCGCTCAGCTTGAGGCCGGTTTGCTGCAAGACGCGCGACGTGGCGAAGACCGGGCCAAGCCCCATCCGTGCCGGATCGCACCCGGCGTAGGCGTAATCGCGGATGCGGCCGAGCGGCGTCAGGCCCAGCTCGCGAGCGGTGTTCGCTTCGACGATCAACAGCGCGGCGGCTCCGTCGGTGATTTGGCACGAGTTGCCAATCGTCACGCTCCCCCACCGGCGGTCGAAGTACGGCTTCATCTTGGCCAGCGCTTCCTGCGACTGATCCGCCCGGAAGCCGACGTCTTGCGAGATTGGTTTGGAACCTCCCTCACGATCATCGACATAGACGGTCATCACTTCCGACGCGAGGCGATTCTCTTTCCAGGCTGCGGCCGCAAGCTGATGACTGCGGAGTGCGAATTGGTCCTGCTCTTCGCGCGTGATGTGGAACTCGCGGGCCAGCTTCTCAGCCGTGTCACCCATGAGCAGACCGGTGACCGGGTCAGTCAGCCCCAACTTGATGCCGATTTGCGGAGTCAGATCACTGAGTCGAAACGACGCGAGCGTCTTCAACTTTTGCCACGCCGACTTCGCGGTGCTCAACCGCAGCAACTTGTCGGCGAAGTTCTTGGGATAGAAGAGCGGGATGTGGCTCATCGAATCGACGCCGACCGCGACGACGCATTTGGCTCGGCCAGAGACCACACGGTCGAAGGCTTGTGTGACGCATTCGAAGCCGCTGGCACAGTTGCGGTGGACGGTGTGAGCAATTTTCTCGCGCGGAATGCCGGCTCGTAGCGCAATGACTCGGCCGACGTTCGCGGCATCCACAGGACTGGCGACGTTGCCGCAGATCAGCTCGTCCACGTGAGCGGGATCGAGGTTCGCGCGGTCGAGCAGTTCTCTGACCGCGAGCCGTCCGAGTTCTTGCGCCGGAAGCTGATTGAAGGCGGCTCCGGCTTTCACGAACGGAGTCCGCACCCCTCCGACGATGACCGCTTCTGGCATGATGCCCTCGCTGGCAAAGTAGGTCAGCCTTTCCAGGCTGACTGAAGCTCCTGAATGACGGGAGATTAGCTGCCAGCAGCGTCTAACGAAATTCGGGTCAGCCTGGAAAGGCTGACCTACACGGGCAAGCCGCGAGCGATCCGAATTTCGCGAACCTTTTCGACGACTTCGTTGACCAGTTGGCCGTTGCGTTCCAGGGACTGAAACTCGCGAACGTTGCCGAAGAAGTTGGCACAGACGGTTGAGAGCGCAACGAGCAAATGCCAACTGCTGGCGGACATCCCGAATCCGCCGGAGAACCCCAGGCGTGCGGCGGGATCGGCAGCGGCACCGAAGCCGATGGTGATCAACAGCAGCAGCAGGCTGCCGGTCATCCACGGCAGAATGCGATGCTTCAACCGCTGGCATTCGAGCCGCCAACGGTCTTCGAGCTGATACGCCTTGCTGACATCCTCCATCCAGCGGCCGGTCCCCATGAAGTAGGTCAGCACGAGAGCATGCACCAGCGCGGCGAAGACCAGGCCGGTCAACGCGAGTATTAGATGCCAGGAGACGAGCGACTGCGACTCCAGCGTGCGAGGGTCTCCGATGTTGAGTCCGAGTCCAAAGACCGTCAGCAACAACAGCGTGCTGGCGGAAGCGAGAGTTAAGAAGATGCGCGTCACGTGAGGTCTCGGTCGATGGTGGAGCCGGGAAGTTTAGTGACAGGTCGCCAATGAAAAAGCCCGGCGAGCGTGGCTCGCCGGGCTGAGAATTTGCGGACTTGTCGTAGCCAATCTCGCCAGAGATTGGGGGCAACTGGTAGCGACATCCCAAGCTCTGACGAGCTTGGCGACGGCGGCATGAATGCGTCGGCTTAGTAGCCGTACGCCTTGTTGGCGGTGTCGAAGTCGAGGTCGCCGAAGCCCAGGTTCGTCTTCACGTTCGAGTACGTGTATTCCTCGACGATCGGTGCCTCGGCCCCAGCGACTGGGAAACCGAATTGCTCGACGCGCACCGGCAGGCCGGTTTCCTTTGAAATATACATGCGGCTCATGTGGAACTTCGCGTGCGGAACTTGCTTGGCATAGCTCGTCTCGACCACTTTGCAGTCGACCTTGTCGAGCTTCGCGTTCGGGAAGAACTTCACCACGCAGTCGTCGTGCTTTTCGTCTTCCTGCCACTGTGAGGTCAGCGTGGAGACCAGGTTCGACATGCCGAACATCGTGATCGGGTAGCGGTTCTCTTCCAGCGCGTCTTTGCTGTCCGGCTTCAACTTGATGGTGCCGACGATGGAGGTGATCCCTTCGCCGTGAGCCAGCAGCTTGTCCTTGTTTCGGCCTGCGACATAAATGACTTCGCGGCCGGCGTGCGGGTTGAGGTACTTGATGTAGACGCTGAAGGGCTCCTCGCGAAACTTCACGTACATTTCCGACTGGATCAGTTTACGGCCAACAACTTCCTTCTTGGTGAAGGTGGCTTCGTAGTCCTTGATCTTTTTCAGATTCTCTTGGACTTCTTTGGCCAACTTGATCGCGGCACCGACCTTTTGGGTATCGCCGGTGGTGGCGTCGTTGCGTTTCGCAGTCTTGGGGACGTCAGCAGCGACGGCCCAGCTCGGCAGCAACAAGCCCGCCGAGAAGGCGACCGTGTGTTTCAAAAAATCTCGACGCATCGAACTCGTGGAGGGACGACTCATCATCAATCAATTCCTTTTGTAAAAAGCACGCGAGGTGCTTCCTTCCTGGAGAGCGTCTCGGCGAGGAGCGGAGGCTAGTGGGCGGCGTGAGGGGCACAAGTCTCCGACTGGTGGCCTTCGCGCGGTTTGGAGACAGCACCAAACCTGCTTCACCGCAATTCGTATCGGGACGAATGACCGGTGGACTTCACGAGGTGTGACCGGCAGGGACAGAAATCACTCGCGTCCACCGATCCGCAAGCGTCGCTGGCGATGCGACCCGAAAGGTTTCGCGGCGAGTTTGTACTGACGAGGCAAATTCCTCGACAGAGCAAATCGGCGAAAACTGCCGTTGAGGCGATTTCACAAATCGGCCTACATTCCCCGCGTCGCTTCAACCTCGCATGACGTGAGGTGCGACGCACTGTCTCCGGCTTCGGCCGATGGAACGGGAGATTCGCAAGGATGCGCTCTCAATCTGGCTCTTCGCTTTCGACGTTGGTGTTCTTGGTGCCGCTACTCGGCGTTCCGCTGATGGCGATCTTTGGCGTCCCGCAATTCGTGCCGGTGATCGCGTCGTCGGCCAGCGACGATGCCGCACGATCATCGACCACACGCCGTTCACGAGGCGTGGGTGAGTCCGCGGCAGCAACGCCATTGGTCTCAGAGAAATCGCCGCGCGATTCAACGTCACGCGATGACGAGCGAATCGACGATCTCTTTCGGCCCGCGAAATCAGCTCCGCGCGACAGCCGTCCGTTGCGGGGAGAAGCGTTGGGACGCGAGACGAAGTTTATCGAGACGTCGCAGGGCTCGGACACTTGGCTGACTCAGACCTCTGCCGAGGATCAAGCCGCTGAGATATTTTCGGATCGGTCAAAAATGAAACAACCTGGCGAGCGGGGCGGCGTCAGCCCCCCGGTGAGTTCGCCAAGAACCGGGGGGCAGACGCCGCCCCGCTCGCCTGAGTCATCGGACCAAGGGCTGACTTGGCGCGAGGCAGTGCGGCAATTGAACGAACTGGGCATCCAAGAGTTTCGTCTTGAGCCGGGCCGTCAGCTCGGTGAGTTCTATTTCGCTTGCGAGTT
Organism: Planctomyces sp. SH-PL62; assembly: GCA_945905295.1. Classification (GTDB taxonomy): domain Bacteria; phylum Planctomycetota; class Planctomycetia; order Planctomycetales; family Planctomycetaceae; genus SXKJ01. The sequence goes on from CAMDPX010000002.1 coordinate 10,817, forward strand.
CACTCCCGATCGCGACGCACGCATCACGCGCCGCTTTGAAGCCGAAGCCAAGGAACCGCTGCTGGCGGTCGCCGCCGTTCTGCGGCAAATCGACGAGTGGCTGCCGCGACGATGATTAAGGTCGGACTCTCATGGCCATCGGTCCGAATTTCTCCTGCCTCCCAGGTTCACCGCCGGGGCTGGGCAACTCCCGATCTTGCTCTGGGCCGGCGCGCGGCTTCGTTTGGAACTTCTTCGCAACGAACCGCGAACGCTGTGGCGATGCGAATTCCTCCAATGGCAACGATCGCAGCCGGCGCACACCGAAGATGGCTCGGCTAGAGGCCGTGTTGTTCGTGGCCGATGAGCCGCTGCCGATCAAACGGCTGGTGCAACTGGCGACGTTGGCCGATGCCGACGAGGCTCAAGCTTTGATCGACCGGCTGAACGGTGCCTACGACGCAAGCGATTCCACGTTTCGGATCGAACCGGTCGCCACCGGAGTCCGTTTGCTGACACGTCGCGAATTCGTCTACTGGCTCGACAAGCTGCATCAGCGGCAAGCGGCGTTCAAACTGACGCCGCCAATGCTCGAAACGTTGGCGATCGTCGCGTACCGACAACCGCTGACGCGAGCGGACCTCGAAGCCGTTCGCGGCGTGCAATCGGCCGAGATGCTCAAGCAGTTGATGGAGCGTGAACTGGTCCGCATCGCGGGCGAAGACGACTCGCTCGGCCGCCCGTTCTTGTACGAGACCACACGCAAGTTTCTGGAGCTTTACGGCCTGCAATCGCTCGACGACTTGCCGATGGCCGAGCGACTTCGTCGCGGCCGAACACCGCCACCTGCCACGACGGACGTCTTCACCAGCGCAGCGTGAATCCGCATCGCCAGAAGCTGTTTCAAAACTTGCCCGACGCGCAAAGCGAGGGAATGAAAACTTTTTTTGTCGCTGCGGCGTCAAGTTCTGGTAGATGTTGAACACGATTTGTTTCGCACACGGATGCGAGGGGCACACACGGATGGCGGCGGTGCGAACGATTCTCTTTGATCCGTGTGCGCCTCTCGCATCCGTGTGCGAAGTCCGTGTGCAACACTTTCGAATCCGCAATCCCAATCCAGAAGACACTGCCATCGAACTCGTGGTCTAAAGCAAAACCTCGTGAGTGATTCCATTTTGGAATCGCTTCCAACACAAAAAGCCCGGCCGCCACTCAGGCAGCCGGGCTTTTGTGTTTTTGCAATTCGCTTCGGATCAGTCGATTACTGAACCATGTCCTTGAGGGACTTGAGCGGACGCACCTTGACGACGTTCTTAGCCGGCTTGGCCGGGACGTCCATCAGTTCGCCCGGCTTGAACGGGTTGGGCACACCCTTCTTGGCTTTGGTCGCCGGCTTCGAGATGCGGACGATCTTCAGCAAGCCTGGGATGGCGATGATGCCCGACCCCTTCTTGCCGATTTGGCTGGCGACCAGCTTCGTCAGCGCGTCAAGCACAGCCGAGACCTGCTTCCGGTTCAGTTCCGAACCTTCGGCCAGCTTGTTGAGAATGTCAGACTTCGAGATCGATTTCGGGGCCGCCATTGTGACTTCCTTTCAAACAGAGCGGTGACAAACAGGATCCGGGCCACGCAACGCTTCAGATGTTTTTGTGCCCGACGTGATTCGGCTGAAAAGCTCGCTGAATCTCGCGATGAACCTCGCGAACGGGCCGGAAATTAGCGGTGCCTTTCCGTGAAATCAACCACTGCAACCGTGACGAATTGCGATTTTCTCGGAGAAATTTGGCAGTTTTTCGCGACAGTCAATGTGGCTTTGAAGAGTTCAATGAAGGAAATGGAGACGCCTCGACCGCCGTCAGTCGTTGAAAGGTCAGCATCTGACCGGTCGGTGGATCGGTGATCGTGATCTCGATCTGCGCAACGCCGAACGGAATCTCATTGCACAACCACAAGTCGCAACGATAGCGCAACGGATGATCGAAGTGCTGCGGTTGAAACAAAACTTGAGCAGCCGCTCGCTGACAACGAAACGCTTTCTCTGATCGCAGCGGCGTCTTGAGATACCGAATGTGCCCCGGCTTGTACTCCACCGACTGCGGCAAGCCGGTGACGAGACGCTGCGCGGCGAGCAGTCGCTCGCGCGTGTCACCACCAGCATCACTAAGTTCGCGAAAACTCAAAGCTTCAGATGCTTTCGTGTCTGGATTGAAGCTGACGAGACGCAGAAACTCGGACGACTTCCTGCCAACATTGAACAAACTGTTGTCGATTGTGACGCCGACTTTAGGCGCGCTATCAAAAGCGGATCGAATGTGATCAAGATGGTTCCAACGGAAGGTCACCGCTTGAATGTTGGGGAGCTTGGGGTCCGTTCGCTTGTCTGTTTCAACCGTCAATGAAAACTCGCCAATAAACCTGTTGTCTGAAAAAGGATTCTCGACGGTTCCAAGCAGATTTGCCCCAGTACCCGCAAATCGCACGAAGACTCGGCCTTCGATCGCCGGATCACCGAGCTTCGGGAACCACGACCACAATGGATGGCCAAACTCGAACGGTGGCGGAGACTCGGAGTATTCGAGCCATCCCCATCGTTCCATCGCCGAAAGCAGCCACGTCGATTGCCACGGATTGCTACCGGGCAAACTGGCAGAGACGACCGACGCCGCGAGCAGGCACGACGAAAGAATTTGAAAACCGCGCCGCGAGCCCCACGCATCGAAGACCGGGATCATCGCAAGCAGCCACAGCGGCGCGAGCCACAGCATCCAACGCAGCGCGATGCTGTTGCCACCGTAGTTGTAGTTCTGCGTGCGAGTCAGATAGAAGCCGAGGACCACCGCCGTCAGCCCCGCTCCGACAATCAACATCGTGCGCTGCCGGCACTCCGGCCAGCGACGCCAGCCGAGCCAGCCGACCAGCGTCAGCAGCCAGACGGGCGTCAGCGACAACAAGCCGTGATGGCCGATCGTGCAATGCACGAAGTACATCAGCGGCGAGTCGAGGTTGCGATCCAAGCCTTGCGGGTGCGACCAGTAGCTGGGAATGCCTGCGTGCTCGTAGACGTACTTGTCGCTGCCGTAGCTGGAATAGAACGGCGACAGCGAGCCGGTCACGACGCAATTCAACGCCACGAACGCGACGATCGGGATCAACGCCGCCGGAACGAACACAGTCAGCGTTCGCTTCCGATCGACCTTGAACAACATCGCTCCAAAGACCACGACGAGCAGCGCGGCGGGAAGCTCGAACGTGAATGTTGCCGCCGCGAAGAAGCCCACCAGCGCGAAGAACCGATTGCGATGTTCGCCGTCGGTTATGACGCGCAACAGCGGGTACAGCGCCAGCACGACACAGATCGCGGCGGGCGAATGATTGTTGAGCGACGACGTGAACGGGCCGAGCAGTGTCGCCCAACTCGCCACGACCAATACGAACAGCTTGCCGAAATCGCGGCGAGCGTATCGCTCGACCAACATCGCGATGACGATCAGCGACAGGACTTGCGGGAGCCAGTTGACGATCAGCAGAACCAGACGCGAGACCTCCACCGTATTTTCGGTCAGGTTCCAGCCGGTGAGCCGTTTGACGCACCAGTAAACTCCGGCGACCAAAGTGCTTTGCAGCGGCGGCTTCGACGAATAGAAGTCCCCCTCGTGTCGCACTTTGTCGATCGTGCCCCAACCGGGCACGGCGTCAATCTCGTCGATTTGAAACGTGCCTCGTTCGACCAGCGACCAGACGGTCTCCCAGCGCGAACGATCATTCGCCGACTGCAATGGCGTGGATTGCACGATCTGAGTGAACGACATCGCCGACGCCACGACAACGATCAGCAGCATCGCGAACCGTCGCACTGCACGGGCTTCAGTCACGGGATCGCTGGCAGAATTCGCGCTGTGATCCGTCATACTGACTCGATCCTTTGGTCTTCATTTTTTGCCCCACATTTTTTTGCCAGCTCAGGCCAGAACGTAACGCAGCTGGCAAAAAAATGTGGGGCAAAAAAATGAAGGCAGAGGAAATGATCTCTAGCGAGGGGTTCTCGATGTCACAGCAATTCGCGCAAGTGATAGTGATGCTTTCCCAACTTGCCGCCGTAATTACCGGCAGTGATGAGGGTCAGACCGGAACAGCGCGCGGCGGCGTGCAAACCGGCTCGCATCGCAGCGCGAACGGCGTCGGCGGAGAGGCCGTCGATCACCAGCTCGTAGACTGCTCCGGTGCCGGGCGGCAGTTCGCTGCGCGTCAGAGCAATCAGCGTCGGGCAATAGGCGTCGTTGGTGCTGGCCTTCAATTTCTTGTAGCGCGAGCCGATCTTACTGCCGGCTCGGACAATGCCGCCGGGGAACGGCAGCGCGACGTCGGCGACTTCGCGCATGGCGTTGGCGGCGGATTCCGCAGCGAGTAACGCTTGAGTTTGATCGGCCGCACACAGCAACAAGTTGCCGCCGGCGACCCCTTTGATCGTGCCGATGCGATCTTCGCAGAGGAACTCGCCGTCCATGACGGGGATGCGCCAGAAGCGGCGTGTGCCGAGTTTCTTGGAGGACTGAAAGCCGTCGCCAAAGAATCGCAGTTGGCCGCCGACGGCGATTTGTTTGTCGCGTGGAATCCCCGGCAGGCCGCCATAGCAGGCGGTTGTCGGGCAGGTCAGCACGCATTGGCCGACACGTTCGGTCACCGCTTTTTGAAGAGCGTCACGGCTGAAGGCGAACAGCAGCACGCTGACCCCCGGTCGTCCATCCGGCGTCTCATCCGCAGACAAGGAGCGTTCGAGGGCCGCTTCACAATCGCACGCGATGACGCTGGTGGCGAAGCCACAGAGTTCATTCGCCGCCGTTCGCGCCCAGTTTTCTGTCGCGGCGGTGATGATCAACCGCGTGCCAGTGATCGGGAACGCCTCTGCGAACGTATCGGCGACAGGTGTGCCATGCAGATTCAGAAGTGCCGGCGGAGCGGCGGTGTCAGTCGCGGCGGTCAATATCGTCTGCCTTTTTGAGAGTTGATCAGCGGTCTTGTCATCGGAGTTTAGCCGGACGTTCGTGAGTGACAAACGCAGAAGAGCCAAACAGGGTTCCGGGACCGGTGTTCGCCAGGATCTGTGTGTGACCGGCAGGAATTGTCGAGCGGCCGATCTCTCTGAATTTGACACCCTTGCTTGAAAAACAGATTCACATTCGTATTCTGCCGGTCGTCGTGGCCCAGAGCATGACTGAATCACGTTCGCGAAGATTGAAGATTGAGGCATCCGTGATGAAACGGGCACTGATTTGCAGTTTGCTCCTGCTTTTTCCGATGTGCGGTTGTGGCCAACGAACTGTCGTGGCACCAGTGGATAAGACTCGCATCAAGCTGCAGTCCATTAGCGGAGCCTATATGGCCGCAACGCTGAAAGCCGACAAAGCCCCCGCAAAAGCCGAAGATCTGCTGCCGTTTTTGGGAGATGAATCGACGTCCGAGGAACAAAAACGGCAGACGTTCCGCTCGGACAATGACGGAGAAGAATTCGTCATTGCGTGGGGTGTCGATTTCCGCAAGCAGGGGGCGGATGGTCTTTCGAGGGATGTCATTTTCGTTTACGAGAAGAAGGGCAAGAGGAGCCAACGATATGTGCTCAAACTGCCCTCGGATATCTTCGTCATTCCGGATGACGTCTTTCAGAAATCACAGTTTCCCAAGGGAAACGAACCAAGTCCTTAATGCCGCCTTCAGACTGAATCCGGCATGATCCCTGCGTTATTGTCCAACGATTATTTTTTTTGCATGACCCGAGGCACGTCGCATGCGAAGCCAACGAAGTCGATCGGTTCCCTTTTGCCGCTCTGGACGAAGTGGATTCACGCTCATTGAGCTGCTGGTCGTGATTGCGATCATCGCGGTCTTGATCGCCCTTTTATTGCCGGCCGTGCAACAAGCTCGCGAGGCAGCGCGGCGTGCGCAATGCACGAACAATTTCAAGCAGATCGGATTGGCCTTCCAAAATCACCATGAGATCCACAAGGTCTTGCCATCGGGCGGACATAGTTGGATGGACGATCGAAATTTCGACACCCGTGGAAATCCCGAAGGGCCGATGTTGCAGAATTGGGGCTGGTGTTATCAGTTGCTCCCGTTGTTGGAGAAAAAAGCCCTCTGGGCCAACCCGTCCGATGCCGCCGTCGCGGCGTATCATTTGCCGGTCTATTCCTGTCCGAGCATCGACATCCGCACGTTTCCCTATGGGAACCCGAAATCTCCGACGCGCGCCCAATCGGATTATTCGGGAAATGGCGGCACCTGGGGTGTGAACGCGCCGAACGGACCGCCGTCCAACGCGTGTGACGGTCCACTTCGTCCTCGAGGCTTGAATGCGACGTTTTCCAAATTGACCGACGGTCTTTCGACAACGATGTTCGCTGCCGAAAAATATCTGGACGGGGGTGGGCCGCGCTGCAACGACGATCAAGGTTGGACCGATGGTTGGGACAACGACACGATTTGCTTTTCGCACGGACAGGGGGGGGCCGGCGCACCTCCTTTGCCGCCGTATAAACATGGGACTTATGCCGCCACGCTGGGGTCGTGCGGTTCGTATTTTGGGAGTACTCACGTGGGCGCGATGATGTGTGTTTTTTGCGACGGCTCCGGCAAGCGGATCTCGTTCAACATCAACGCTACGGTGTTTGAACGAGTTTTGAGCGGGACCGACGGGAAGGTCTACACGCTGGAGTAATCCTCGTCCGCCAAAAAGCTCAGTCGGGTTGCTTGCTTGAGCCCTATTGCCCGACCGGCAGAGTGAACAGGAACGTCGCTCCGCGATCGGGATTTTGTTCGGCCCACAGCTTGCCGCGATGGGCTTCGATGATCGAGCGGCTGATCGTCAGGCCGAGGCCGAGGCCGTCCGGTTTGGTCGTGAAGAACGGATTGAAAATCTCATCGGGGGTGACCCCTTTGAAGCCGTGGCCGTTATCGCGAACAGAGACTCGCAGAACCTCGCCGCACAGTTCCGTGCGGATCGCCACGAGCCGGTCGTCGAGCGCGTTCTCGGCCAGCGCGCGGTAGGCGTTGCGAAGCAGGTTGACCAGCGTTTGCTCGATCTGGATGCGATCCACGAGCACTTGCAGGCCCGCGGGTTGCAGATCGCACGTCAACGCGATGTGCTGCGACTTGGTTTCCGAGCCGACGAGTTCGATGGCCTCATCGATCATTTCAGCGACAGCGACGGTGGACTGATGCGGGGTCGATTTGCGGCTGAAGTCGCGCATGCGGCGGATGATCTCTCCCGCACGAGTGGCTTGCTGGCCGATCTTGTGGGTCCATTCCTGCAGCTTGTCGATTTGATCGAGCTTGCCATCTGAGAGCGTCTTCTCGCACGCCTTCGCGAAGTTGGAGATGGCGAACAGCGGTTGATTGATCTCGTGGGAGATGCCCGCCATCAGTTCGCCCATCAGGCTCAGTCGGCCGACGTGTGCCAGTTGTGCCTGGGCTTCGAGGGCCTTGTCTTCGGCTCGCTTGCGTTCGGTAATGTCCCGGACGTGCAGCACGAGCGCAGGCTGAAAGGCATACTCGGTCTTGTTGACATGCACGCTGACGGGGACTTCGCCACGTTCGGAATGAAGACTGAAGCCCTCGAACTGCCGCAGTTCTCCCGCGGCAATTCTGGGGAAGTCGCGCCGCACGTTGTCACGTTCGTGCGGCGGGACCAGTTCGAGGACGTGCTTACCAATCAGCTTCTCGCGCGTCAGGCCATGTAATTCGCACGCGGCGGGGTTCACATCCAGCACGATGCCGGTGAGCGACTCGACGAAGATCGCGTCGGGCGAGTGCTCGAACAATGTGCGGAACCGTTTTTCGCTGTCGCGCAGAGCCTGCTCGGCGCGCGTGCGGTGAATTGCGATGCCGGCCAGGTACGCGCCCGTCTCGAGCAGTTGCAGTTCCACATTGCCGGGCGAGCGTGGCCACAGAAAAAAGATCGACAACACTCCCAGCACATCGTGGCTGAATCCGCGAATCGGCTGCGACCAGCAGGAGCGGAGTTGAAAGCGATCCGCCAACGTGCGGAGTCCTTGCCACGACGGATCGGTCGTCGTGTCCTCTACAATTCGCCGTTGACCACTGGCCACGGCATCGGCGAACGACGGCGAGCCTGCCAGCACCGGCACCTGTGACAGCCGCCGGCTGATTTCTTCCGGCATCGGCGACGACGCCGAGACCATCAACCGCGGTTCGTCTTCTTTCAGCAGCAGGATCGAGCACAGTGCGCCGGGGAGTTGGCTCTCCAACATCTTGATGACCGTTCGCAGAGCGCTCGGCAGGTCGCGTCCGGAGGCGATCTCTTCCAGAACCTGCTGTTCTCCTTCGCGCAACGCATCGGCTTTGCGGCGGGCAGTGACATCTTGAGCCGCAGCCAGCAACCGGATGACCTGGCCACCGGCATCGCGCAGCGGAACCATTTGCCCTTCCAGCCAGCCGCGTGAATTCATCTCGCCCTGAATCTGTGCGTGCCACGACCGAGCGGCTCCTTCGCGGACGGCCTCCACCACTTTGCCAAATAAGAACCGCGATGGCGGCGCGAGCCATTCGCTGACCGCGCGACCCAGCAGTTGCTCTGCCGCGTCCGCCTCGAAAATCAAGCGACCGGTCGGGTTGATGTCGAGCAACTTGCCGTCGAGGGACAGAATCATCAAGCATTGCGGCGCGTTCTCGAAGATCGTGCGGAACCAGCTTTCCCGTTCTTCGAGCAATTCTTGTTGCCGCTTGCGTCCGGTGATGTCGATGGCGGTCCCGGTCGTGCCGACGACGCGTCCCTCGGCATCGCGCATGGCAATGGCGTTGAAGCTGAGGTCAATCCGCCGGCCATCTTTGCGCACATGCACGGTTTCGTAATCGAACAACCGCTGGCCGGCGAGCACCGCCTCGAACACCTTCCAGTCGATCGAGATTTGCTCCGGCGGCAACAGGATGCTGAAGACGTGGCCGAGAACTTCTTCCGGTTCGTAGCCATAGATTTCGGTGATCGCCTGATTCACGAACGTCAGCCTTCCGAGCGCATCGACCGACCAGACCAATTCGTTCGAGGTCTCGACGAGGTCACGGTATTTCTGCTCGCTGGCGGTCAGTTTGAGCAGAGCCAGCATCCGTTCGGTCACGTCCTGGCAGGTGCCATAGAGCCGGATCAGCCGGCCGTCCTCGTCGCGTGAGACTTTGGCCTGTGTCCGCAGATGCCGCACCGTGCCATCCTTCCACAGCGTGCGGAAGTCGCTGATGAACGGCTCGCCGCGAGACAGCGTTGTGGCCAATTGCTCGTTCACGCGAGTGCGATCGTCCGGGTGGACCCCTTCCAGAAACGCTTCCAACGTGCCGCCGATTTCCCCCGACGGAATCCCCATGATCTCGAACAGCGAATCCGACCACGCGATCGCGTCGCGAGGCACATCCCATTCCCACCAACCCAGCCGAGCCACACGCTGTGTGTCCTCCAGTCGCGCCTCCGCATGGTCGAGCCGTTCGGCCAATGCCTGCGGTTCGCGACGGTCATCGAACACCAAGAAGTGCTGTGGACCGCCGCTCGCAGCGTTCTCGATTTGCACCGCGCGTATCGTGATCGGCGTCTTCGCATCGTCCGCTCGATGCAACCACAAACCCGCGCGTTCCGGCGGAGCCGCGCCGCTCCGCCATTGCGCGATCCAATCCGTCAGTCGCCGAGTCGATTCCGATTCGAGCAATTCCCACCACGGTCTCGCGACCATCTGCTCGGCGGACAGTCCGCACAAGTTGCCAGCCTGACGATTGGCCGCCAGCACTTCGCCTTCCGGCCAGCGGACCAACAGCCAGCCCTCGCGCGAGTGCATCCACAAGGCATCAGCTTCACACGTCATCCAATTCTCCGCAGCGTTCTCGCCTGTTGTGGCCGGTCTCCTGACCGAGCCACCTCGGTTGACCGAAGGTCTCCCAGTGCGCGTGAGACCTTCGGTCGCGGCCTGTGGCTCGGTCAGGAGACCGGCCACAATAGCTTTGCTCACGCGCACTACGCCAATACCTCACGCACCACGCGCCCAGCCACGTCGGTCAATCGTTCGTTGCGGCCGTTGTGAAAATAAGTCAGTTGCTCGTGGTCAAAGCCGAGCAGATGCAGAATCGTCGCGTGCAAGTCATGCACATGAACCTTGTCCTCGACGGCTCGCAAACCCACGGCATCGGTCGCTCCGTAGGCCATACCGCCGCGCACGCCTGCTCCCGCCAGCCAGACCGTGTAGCCCCAGGGATTGTGATCGCGACCCTTGCCTTGTTCGCTCATCGGCATCCGTCCGAACTCGCCGCCCCAGATGACCAGCGTGTCGTCGAGCAACCCGCGCTGCCGCAGATCACGCAGCAAACCGGCGACCGGCTTGTCGGTCTTCCGGCACATGGTCGTGTGATTGCCGAGCACGTTCGTGTGAGCATCCCAGCCGTTCGTGTCGCCAGAATAAACCTGCACGAAGCGGACGCCCCGCTCGATCATCCGCCGAGCCAGCAAGCAGCGCGTACCGTATTCATCGGTGTCCGATTCGCCGATGCCATATTGCTTCAGAGTCGCCGCCGACTCGCTGCGCAGATCGACGACTTCGGGAGCCTCCGACTGCATCCGAAACGCGAGTTCGTAAGCGTTCATCCGCGCGGCGAGTTGGTCATCGAAGTTGCGTTCCGCGAGATGCCGCTCATTCGCCCGCTGCACGAACGATAGCAGCCGGCGCTGACGCTCCTCGGTCACACCGGCCGGAGGCTGCAAGTACAACAGCGGACTCTTGCCCGGCCGCATCGTCGTCCCCTGAAACGTCGCCGGCAGATAACCGCTCCCCCAAGCCGGAGGTCCACCTTTCACTCCGCCACCCGGATCGGGCAACACGACAAACGCCGGTAAGTTTTGGTTCTCGGTCCCCAGCCCATAGGCGACCCACGAGCCGACGCTCGGCCGTCCCGTCAGAATGCTGCCGGTATTCATCTGATAAACCGACTGCGGATGATTCACGCTGTCGCCGTGACACGACCGCAGCACGCACAACTCGTCCGCGCATTCACCGATGTGCGGCAAGAAATCGGAGACTTCCAATCCCGACTCGCCGCGCGGCCGAAACGGTTTGATCGCCGGCAGCAACGGATTCGCCGCGACCTTGCGCCGAGTCATCACCTCGCCAAAACTTTCGGGCAACGTCTGACCGGCCAGCTTGGTCAGTTCCGTTTTTGGATCAAATAGGTCCACATGACTAGGACCACCGTGCATAAAAAGCCAAATGACGCGCTTCGCTCGCGGCTCAAAGTGCGTGAGCTTTGGAGTCAGCGGATTCGCAGACGATTCGCCCGCCAACATCGACGCCAGCGCAATCGCTCCCAGTCCGCTCCCCGCGCGAGAGAAAAAGTCGCGCCGAGCCGAGCTTCGATCCACGTCCGGGGTAGGGTGTTCGGTTTTTCGGAATTGGCGGGAGGTAAGCGTCATTTGCAATCCAAGTCCTCCTCCCGCCAATTCCAAAAAACCGAACACCCGACCCCAGATTGGTGATCACGACGACTTTGTAGACGCCTCACCGCGCGAAGGCTAGAAACTGCTCATTCTCCACCGAGCTATCTCACCTCAGAAAGTCATCTCATGCAACTCGGATTCGTCAGTGCGGTGTTGCCCGAACTCTCGCTCGAAGAGGTCTGCCAGGTCGCGCAGGCCAAAGGCTACGACTGCGTGGAACTCTGCTGCTGGCCGGTCAGCAAGGCCGAGCGGCGATACGCCGGCGTCACGCACGTCGATGTCAGCCACTTCGGCACCAGCGAAGCCGAACGAGTTCACGAGACGGTCGCCAAGTACGGCGTGACGATCAGCGGACTTGGCTATTACCCGAACCCGCTCAGCCCGAACCATGACGAATCTCACACGGCGGTCGAGCACATTAAGAAGGTCATCCAAGCGGCGGCGTTGCTCGGAGTCCGGCAAATGAACACGTTCATCGGCCGAGATTGGACCAAGTCGGTCGCCGACAACTGGCCCCGCATGTTGGAGACGTGGGGACCAATCGTCCGCTTCGCCGAGCAACACGAAGTCCGCATCGGTATCGAGAACTGCCCGATGCTGTTCGGCAAAGACGAGTGGCCGGGGGGCAAGAACCTCGCGACCAGCCCGGCCATCTGGCGGAAGCTGTTCGCCGACCTGCACAGCCACAACCTCGGCCTGAATTACGATCCGTCGCACATGATCTGGCAGCACATGGACTACATCGCCCCGCTGCGGGAATTCAAAGACCGACTGTTCCACATCCACGCCAAGGACGCTCGCATCGACCGGCACAAGCTGAACGAAGTCGGCATCCTCGCGCATCCGAATGATTATCACACACCGAAACTCCCGGGCCTCGGCGATGTCGATTGGGGCAAGTTCTTCTCCGCCCTGACCGACGCCGGCTATCGCGGCCCCGTCTGCGTCGAAGTCGAAGACCGAGCCTATGAAGACACACTCGACTCCCGCAAAGCCGCGCTGCGTCAAAGCGCGACGTACCTCCGAAACTACATCCCGCGACACACGGCGTAAATCCGACAGGCGAGCGGGGCGGCGTCAGCCCCCCGGTGCATTCGTCGTTCGCCCAAGAACCGGGGGGCTGACGCCGCCCCGCTCGCCAGAAAGGTAGACCATCATGCCCTACACCTACTCCGACATCGCCAAGATGATCGACCACTCGTTGCTGCAGCCGATGCTGACGGTCAATGAACTCGAAGCCGGCTGCAAACTCGCTCGCGACTATGACGCCGCCAGCGTCTGCATCCTGCCGTACTCCGTGAAACGCTGCGCCGAGATCCTCGCCGGCAGCACGGTCAAAGCCAGCACGACGATCGGCTTTCCGCACGGCGGCCACACCACCGCGATCAAAGTCGCCGAGGCCATGCAGGCATTGAAAGACGGCTGCCAGGAACTCGACATGGTCGTCAACATCAGCCAGGTGCTCAGCGGCCAATGGGACTACGTGCGTCGAGAAATCCAAGAGATCACCGCCGCCGCGCACTCGGCCGGGCAGAAGATCAAAGTGATCTTCGAGAACTGCTACTTGCAGGACTCGCACAAGCTGCGGCTCTGCGAAATCTGCGGCGAGCTGAATTGCGACTGGGTGAAAACCTCGACCGGCTACGGCACCGGCGGCGCGACGCTCGCCGACTTGAAGCTGATGCGCGAGCACTCGCCGCCGCACGTCCAAGTCAAAGCGGCCGGAGGCATCCGCACGCTGGACCAACTGCTCGAAGCCCGCCCCTTCATCACCCGCTGCGGAGCCAGCAAGACGGCGGAGATTCTGAATGAGTGCCGCCAGCGATTGGGACTATCGCCGATCACATCGGCAACCACGGCTGGTTCTTCATCGAGTTATTGAGTCCGTACCGTTCATTGAATTGCACGATTGTCGCGGATAAACCGTGACTATTTTTTTATCCGCGATCAAGCGGGATGCAAACAAGTTATTCCTGGGAGTGGCCGCTTGAGGTTTCCGCCGGGAAAGTTGCCTGAAATCATCGACGCATACGAACGCGAGGGCCGGTACTTCGCCGCAATACGCCTAGCGCGTGCGGGGGACGATCGCATCTTCGAGTTAAGTATCTCTGCGACCTCCCATGCCGCATTGCGTCGCGTGTTCCAGACTCGTCCATTCGATCAGATGCCGGGGCTATCGCGGCGCTATTTCTTCGTACCGTCGTACAGCAAACGAGACGATCCTGAGCGGTGCGTTGGATGGATACGTATCGAGCAAGGTAAAGATGGACGCAGCGTCGAAGTTAAGATGCCAGAGACGCTAATTGCGAATCTACTGTGGCTCTATGAAATGAAGACACTGGAGTCGGCAAAGCATCTGCACTCGCGGCCGTCTGCCGAGAAATAACCACCTGACGCACCTGAGTTTTGAGGGGGAATGACGGTCTATGAACAAGGCATTCGTTCGCGAACCTGACTCCGACGTGCGGCACTGCCCATTTTGCGGCTCGCTGGGGCAGGCGGTCGGGCGAGTCACACTCGATGCGTGGCTGAAGCCAAGGGGTGGCACAGCTTGCTTCAAGCTGTGTGCGCAGCATCGGAAACCCTGGAGAAGACACTCAATAATCGTTGGACGTCATTCTTGAAACCGCGCCAACTCTCAGTTTCCAATGCCTTCGGCACACAGCTTGAAGCAAGCTGTGCCACCCAATGCCTCTGAGTTTCTCTGATGAATGGCTGGCGATGAACAAGGCTTTCGTTCGCGAATCGGAATCTGATGTGCGGCACTGCCCATTTTGCGCCTCGCTGGGGCAGGCGGTCGAGCGGATCACGCTCGATGCGTGGCTGAAGCCGGAGTCTCGCGGGCAAATTGGTGAGACCGCGATGTTCTGCATCCAACCGGAATGCGAAGTCGCTTACTTCGACTCGTTCGAGCGGGTCGTGACGATCGACAAGCTGACTCGGCCGGCGTATCCCAAGTCGGCGGACGCGCCGATCTGCGGTTGCTTCGGGCTGATGTGCGGCGAAATCGAAGAAGATGTCGCCGAAGAGAGCGTCGCTCGCACACGCGCGGCGGTCGCACGAGCCAAGACGCCGGAGGCTCGCTGCTCGGTGATGTCGGCCAACGGGCAGCCGTGCGTGGCGGAGATTCAGCGGTACTATTTCAAATGCAAAGGCGGGATGTAGGTTGGGACTCCGTCCCGACCAATCGGGTCGGGACGGAGTCCCAACCTACTTGAGGCAACTATGCAAACGACCTTCGGCAAAAATGCTCGCGATGACGTGCCGCTGTCAGACCCGACGGCGTTGGCCAAGTTTGGCAAGTTGGAGGTCGTCGCCAAGCTGGTGGTCGAGGGCTACTTGATCGGTCAGCACAAGAGTCCGTTCAAAGGGGCCAGCGTCGAGTTCGTTGAGCATCGGCAGTATTACCCCGGCGACGAGATTCGGCACATCGACTGGCGCGCGTTCGGCAAGACCGGCCACTACTACATCAAAGAGTACGAAGACGAAACCAACCTGCGGGCGTATCTTCTGGTCGATGCGTCCGGAAGCATGGCCTACGCCGGGAAGACGCTGAGCAAGTGGCATTACGCTCGGCAGGTGGCGGCGGCGATGGGTTATCTGTTGTTGTCGCAGCGCGACTCGGTGGGGCTGATGACATTCGACACAGCGGTGCGCGACATTGCTCAGCCCTCCACGGCGGCACACAGTTTTCAGCGCATTGCCGAGTTGCTCGAACTACGCGAACCGGGGGGCGAGACGAGCCTCGGCGAAGTGCTGGCCGGCATCGTGCCGACGCTCAAGCGCCGCAGCTTGGTGTTGGTGGTCAGCGACATGTTTGATGAAGTCGAGAAGGTGCTGACAGCGATGAAGGAGCTACGGCACTCGCGGCACGAGGTCGTGCTGCTGCAGGTGGTCGCGCCGGAGGACGAAGAGTTTCCCTTCGCGCGGCCGACGCAGTTTCGGAATCTCGAACGGCTGACGAATCGCGTGCTCGTCGATCCGCATCGACTGCGGAAGCATTACTTGGAAAACTACCGCCGGTTCTGCGCGGCGCTGTCGGCGGGTTGCGGAGCGTTGGGCTGCGACTACTTCAAGCTGAAGACGACCGATCCCTATGACCGCGCGTTGGGCGAGTACCTCGATTCGCGGTCTCGCGGGCGGCGCGGCGGGCGATGAGCAACATACGTTTTACGAAAGGAACGCAGCATGACTGGTTACACGGTTCACTCGGGGACAACGATCAAGTTTTCGGAAGGCTGGGACCGCATCTTTGAAGAGCGCGCCGCCAAGTCCGGTAAGAAGACGTCAGTGAGCGGATCGGCAAAAGGCCAAGCGAAGGCGAAAGCTCGCGTGAAACGGAAGGCCAAGGGGCGGCGCTAAGCATTGGTCCGGTGCCTGCCCCCTGATCTTGATCGCGGCTCGGTCACGCTTTCTTCTTGCGTCCAGCGAGTTGCGAGGTGCGGTTGCGGGCTTCGCGAATGGCGATGAACAGGTCCACCCACGTCATCACGCCCAATCCGCCCGCGCACACTCCCAGCACCAGGAAGTCCGGCTGGTACGAATAGCCCAGAAACAGCAACCCGGCACTGAGCACGAACGAGAACACCGCGAGACTCGACTTCATTTTGAGCGACCGCTTCAGGCGATTCGAATTCGAGGCGCGCACGTTGTTGAACGTTTGCTGATTGGCGACTTGACGCATTTTTTCGGTCGCCGCACGGACGGCGTCTTTGTCCTGCCTGTGAGCCGGCTCAGCTTGCAGCGCCCGCAGCTTCGCGCTGGAGGGGCTTTCGACCTCGGACGAATCCGACTCGGCATTGATTTCGATTTCGGCCACCGAGATCAGCGAGGCCGCGGGAGTTGGACGCGTCGGCTCGGTTCCGGGTGACTTCTGCGTGCTGGCTGGAACGAATCGCTCGCTCCCATTTTCGCTAGGTCTTTGCGACCGAGCCAGCAAGTGTTGCATGTAGCGCGACACCGAATCATCGACATTCTCATCGTCAGCGAACGCCAGCGATCCAAGGATGTTGACGGGCGAACCAGAATTCGGAGACTCGACCGGTTCGACGATTGATGCCTCGACGACGACAGGCGCGTCGTTGACCGTCTCATCGACAACTTGTTCTCCGGCGATCAACTCGTCAGCGGTCGGTTCGTCGACGATCAAAGTTTCCGGCAGAGTTTCGCGCAGGCCCGGCAAATCAAACTTTTCGGCGAGTTCCGCCCGCAAGGCCGCCACGTCGTCATCGAGGGTTTCCATGACGGACCGCGGACGGTCTGTCGCTGTCTCCGGAGGACTTTCCGAAGCTGGGGTGCGCGGCTCCTCGGCGTTAACGAAGCCGTTGAGTTCACGGGCTTGCGACGGGATGTCCCATTCGGCCGCGGGAGCGGAGGTTTCACTGTCGCTGACTTGATCCAGCGAAGTCGCTTCCGTGAGCGGATGAGTGATCGAAGTTGTCGGCCAGTCGGAGACGGCCGCAGGCTCAAAGAGCGGCTCGGCCCCAGGCATCTCGCGCGGAGCGGTCAGATCGACACCGATGCTCCAATCATCGGTCAGTGACTGCGACGGTTCCTCGGCGAGAGTGGGCTGATGGCCCCATCCGGAGTCAGGCACCGCCGATGGCAAGTCGGTGCCCCACGCCGTGCGATCGTTCTCCCAAGCACCGCGGTCCTCCGAAAACGCCTGAGGTTCGGGGTCCACTGCTTGACGCTCGACCTGGACTTCGGCGGCGCGGGCATCCCAATCGGCACGCAGAGTTTGCAACTGGGCCCGTTCGTTGTGGAGCGTTTGCTGTTGTGTTTGTAGTTCCGCGTAAGCGGCTTCGAACTGTGTGGAGTTGGTTTGCTGTTCGGTCTCCGATTGCGCTCGCTGCTGCATCCAGGCCGCTCGTTCGGCCGTGAGTTGATCTCGTTCAGCCGTGAATTGATCTCGCTCGGTCGTGAGTTGATCTCGCTCGGCCGTGAATTGATCTCGTTCAGCCGTGAGTTGATCTCGTTCGGCCGTGAGTTGCTCACGTTCCACCGCAAGCTGTTGAGTCGCGTCGCGTTCATCGCGGCACAGTCCACGAGCTTTCTCCAACTCGTCGCGGAGAAGTCGCTGTTGTTCGCGCTCAGCTTCCCAGCCTTCGCGTTCGGTCTGCCGTTCGGCACATTGCTGCTGCCACTCGGTTTTCTCTTCGACGAGCCTGCGGCGATCGGATTGCACCCAGTTCCGAGAATGCTCCAGCACCTGTTGATCGCGAGCGAGTTGGGCTTGTTGTTGCTCGACCTCAGCCATACGTCGCGTGTGTTCTTCGGACTTGGACAGCACCTCCGCGGCGTGGTCTGCGATTCGCTGACGTTCCGCCGACAACTCCGCGAGCGCTTGCTCCAAATCCAGCCGCGTGGCCTGAAGCGTTCGCCGTTCCGATTCAATCTGCTGACGCTCCGCGAGCAACTGCTGCGATTGTTCCGACCATTCCTGCTCGCGCTGTGCCGCGGCTTGCGAGATTTGCTGAGCGACGTCGACTTTTTGCCGCTGCGACTCCTCTAGCAACTGCTTGCGCTCTTCCGCCCAGCCGGCTTGTTGACGCTGCCAATCAGCGTGCAGTGTTTCGCACTTCGTTTGCCAGCCTGTCGCCGTCTTTTTTAGTTCGGATTGCCGTTGCTCAAACTCCGCCGCCAACTGTTGCCGCGCCTGGGTGAGCGACTCCAACTCCTGCTGGTATTGCTCGCGTTCAACTTCTTGAGCGGCGATTTGCTGCTGCCGGTCGGCTCGCAGTACTTCGCATTCCGTCCGCCAGCGTGTCGCTTCGGTTTGCAGTTCGGATTCCCGTTGCTCAAGTTTCGTCGCCAACTGCTGCCGCGCGTTTGCGAGCGAGAGTAATTCGTCCTGCCACTGCTCATGCTCGACGCCCCAAGCGTCGGCTTGCTGCTGCCAGGCGTGTTCTCGCTCGGCACTTTCGGCCAAGAGTTGGTCGCGAGCGTGTTGCCATTCCGCGTTGCGCTGGGCTTGCTCCGCGCGCAGGGCGGAGAGTTCTTGCTGAGTTTGCTCGGCGAGTTGCCGGTCCTCGATCGCCGATTGTTCCAGCTCCGCGACTCGAGCGGACATTCGCTCGACATCCGGATGAGTTGCCGCGATGGGCGGCGGTGCTGGGATGGCGACCGTCCGTCGGCTGACTCGTTGCGACAATTCGTCGCGCAAGTTTTGGATTTGACCGCGCAGGCGTTCCAAGTCCCTGCCGTCCGGTTCTGGCGGAGTCGCGATTGTGGACTGTGCGCTCGCGGTCCCCTCTCGGCCGGGGTCAGGCACCCCGGGTTGGGACTCGACGGACAATTCGACCGAGCCAACAGTCACCCGATCGCCCTCTTGCAGACGCACCTCGCCACGGACTGGCTGACCGTTGTGCCAAGTGTGGGAGTCCCACGCCTTGAGCAACGTCGTCTGACCTCCGCACAGCAGCAGTGCATGACGTGGTCGCACTCCTTCGGCCACGATCCGATAACTACACGTCGCCGCCGAGCCGACGGTCCAACGACCGGGCCTCAACAGCAGCTTCGGAAGTGATGTTGTGAGCGGAGACAAAACCATCAGGGTTTCAACCTTGCGGGTCGCACGACTTGGACGAATCAAATCGGTTATCGCGGCCATGTGACTGACTCGGTCTCATTGACCATCTGAATTCCACCTCTCCATAATCGTCCATCGGCTAGTCGGACTCATGGCCGAATTGAGGATCAATGCCATGTCGGGGTGGCTCTCGCGAGCAAAAGGCGCTTTCGGCGGTCGTGAGGCTGAAATCAGTCCCGAACCGATCGAGATCGCCTGCCCCTGCGGTCGAAAAGTCGAAGCCACGCGCCGTCGCGACTTTCAGCGCGTCCTTTGCAAAAACTGCGGCGAGCCATTCTTTCTGTTGCCGCTGGACGTTTACCCGCGGCCGGTCATGAAGGTCCGCAAGGTTAAGCTGCCCGAGCGCGACCTCAAAAAAACGAAACCCGCCACCGGAACGAAGTCGCCACCCGCCCAGCCTGACGCACAGACCGCGACGGCCCCGGCTCGGCCGAGCATCGACCTGCGGAAAGATCTGTCGGTCGTTGGTGACCGAGTACGTACGCAGTTCACTCCGCTGCGATTGATGGTCCTGAGCCTGCTGGCGGTGATCGGCCTGACCGGTTGGTGGCAATGGACTCGTGCGGCTCGAACCAGCGCGGAGTTCGATTTCAAAACTGCCAGCGAAGCGGGGCAGGCGGCACTCCAAAAGAAAGACTTCGTCGACGCCGCGCAGCAATTCTCTCGCGCGGCGAACGCGGCGGATCTCCTGAAACGACACGACGTACACGCCGAGCAAGCGCGACAGAGCGTTCGCCAACTGACCGCGATCAACTCGCTGCTGACCCGCTCACTGGTCGAACTGCTGGAAGCGGCGAAGGCCGGACGGCAGAAGGGATCTGTCGCCGCGGTCGAATCGGAATTCGCCAGCCTGCACGCTGACCGCTGGGTCGTATTGCACAGCGAGGTCACTCCCGAGTCCGGTCCCTCTGATCCCGCGGCGGCCAGCAGGTGGGAACAACGCGTTCAAATCGAAGGGGAAGCGCTCGTGCTCACCGGTTCGCTGTCGATCTTCGCGAAAGTTCTCGCGCCCCCTCCGCCGCCTTCTGCTCCCGATGAAGACGCCGCACCCGATGCTCAGCCTCAACTCAATGTCGCACTCAACGATCTGGGCCAACGCGAAGTTCTGTTTGCCGCACAAGTCGAATCACTGAAATGGAACCCGGCGCAATCCGTCTGGGTGCTGACGCTCAAGTCTTCGTCCGGCTGCCTGTGGACCGACTACGACCTGCTGCTGGCGACCGGATTTCTGCCCGATGAACTGCGCAGCGAACAGCAATTGCGCGCACTGCTGCTCGAGCAAGGCCGCTGGATCGGAGCCATCGAATGAATCAGCCTGGCGGATTCCAATTTGCAATTTGCAATGCCCTTCTCATTCTCGCACTGATCTTCCCGGCCACCACGCAAGCTGCCGGCGCGCAGTCGTTGGAGAGCTTCATCGCGCTCAAGCCTCAGTGGCCCGAACTGGTTGACTCCACGTTTCGCATCGAAGGGCGTTACGCCATCCTCACTCGCGACTCATTGCGGATGCGGAACTGCGACCTGCCGTTTAAGTCGACGCAACAACTGAAAGCTTCGGGCACTTCCAAAGTGATCGAGGTCTCAGGCCGGCTGGCGAAAGAGACCACCAGCGGCAAGCTGTACTTTGAAATTGACCAGATTCGTTTTCTGCCGACCGATCTGCAATCGCTGACGGAACGCGAACGAGCCATCTCACGCGGCGCGGCCAAACAGTGGTATGAGTTGGCGGAATGGGCCACGGCACGCGGCAAGTTCTACAACGACGATGAACTGCTGGAGCGCGCCAAGGTCATCACTCGCAATGGGCTGAAACTCGAACGAGGGGAGTTGAAAGAACTCACCCCGCAAGCGCTGCGGCAATTGTCGGCCCGCGTGACGGTATTGGGTTTGGATGAGGCGCTGCGACTCGACTGGCTGCACGAGTCGCTGTCGCTGGAATGGGAAAGCTTGCAAAAGTCCGCTCCGAAGCCCGATCTCACCGCGGACGAGTTCGACGTCACGAAAGACCCGCTGTTTCAATTTCTCCAGAAGGTCGACCAGGACATGCCCGGCGCGACGACTCGCGCGGACAACGTCTTGCCTCTGGAGGTCAACGAGTACCGTCGGAATTCGGTGCTGACCTACCGGAACGCGAACGATTCGCGCCGGCGCAAGTTCGAGCGATTGTTCCATGTCGAAGTCGCGACGGCGGCGATCCGGCGGATCACGAAGCCCGACGACAGCAACGGCGACGAGGTTGCCAATCGACTCGATGAATTCCTTCCCGAACAGCACGACTTGGCCGAACAGCATCGAGACCGCGAACTCGCGTTTCTTTCCAAAAACTCGGCCACGCTGTCGCGCAATCGGCTCGGCGAACTGGTGCAACGCTGTCGAGACCGCAAACAGGAAGCGCTCGCCAAGGAGGCGATCACCCTCTGGCTGACACGACGCGAACAGTCATTGCGAAAGGATGGCGTCACCGGCTTAATCCAGATCGCCGACGACCGGCTGGCGCTGTTGCAGGATCAACCGGGAGCCGGTGCGCTGCTGCTTGAAGCACTGAAACTCGCGCCGACGAATGAGGACATTCACGAACGACTCACGAAGCTGGGCTATCAAAAGGTCAATGACCAATGGGTCCAACCGCAGGGGGCCCCGCTGACGCCGAACTCACCCCAGCCAGCCGGGGCAGAGACGGACCTTGAGCGCAACATCCGCTTAGGCGTGCCCAAAGTCGACATGACGTCGGCCGAGTTGTTGAAGTGTCTGGGTTCGCCGCAATCGCTCACGCGCGTCGCGACCTCCGGCGGAATCACCGAGACCTGGATCTATCGCGACGGTGTGACTGTCAGGCACACGATCACGGTCGAACGCAAAATCCAGCGCGGCACCGCCAAAGTCGTGGCCGTGCAATGAGCGGGCCTCGCTGATGACGGACAGGAGCGACCGGCCTACACTGGCCACATCATGGCAGGAAATTCCTTCGGACAAGCGTTGCGGATCACAACCGCGGGTGAGAGTCACGGACCAGGCAACGTCGTCATCATCGACGGCGTGCCTCCAGGTATCCCACTGAGCGTTGAAGACCTGTTGGTCGATTTGCGACGTCGCCGGCCGGGGCAGAGCAAGATCGTCACTCAGCGCCAGGAAGACGACCTGCCGGAGATTCTCGCCGGCGTCTTCGAGGGGCGCACGACCGGCACCAGCTTGGCCATTCTGGTCCGCAACAGCGATCAGCGCAGCCGCGACTACGAAGACATCAAAGACAAATACCGCCCCGGCCACGCCGACTTCAGTTTCGATGCGAAGTATGGCTTCCGAGATTACCGCGGTGGCGGACGTTCGAGCGCTCGCGAGACAACCGTGCGAGTTGCCGCTGGTGTCGTGGCCAAGAAGATTCTGCGCGAGGCGTTTGGTGGCGAGGTGGTCGGCTACGTCGTGCAAGTCGGGGATATCAAAGCCAACATTCCCGATCCGGTCGCCGTCACGTTGTCTCAAGTCGAAACTCTGCCAAACGGCGACCCCAACATCATCCGCTGCCCCGATGCGAACGCCGCAGCGAAAATGATCGAGTTGATCGATGCCGTCCGCAAAGAGGGCGATTCGATCGGCGGCGCGGCGGAGATCGTCGCCGCAAACATTCCCGCCGGACTCGGTGAGCCAGTCTTCGACAAACTCAAAGCCGACCTCGCCAAAGCGCTGTTCAGCCTGCCGGCGGTCCTGGGAGTTGAATACGGCATCGGCTTCGGCTGCGTGACCATGCGCGGCAGCCAACACAACGACTTGTTCGTCCCCCAACGTAGTGCAGGCGGCTCGCCTGCATCCCCCGACGGTCTCATTACCACATCCAGCAACCGCCACGGCGGAATGCTCGGCGGAATCTCAACCGGCCTGCCGATCGTGCTCCGCGCGGCGGTGAAGCCGACCAGCAGCTTGCCGATTGAGCAAGCCACGGTGACTCGCGATGGCGAGCCGACCACCATCAAAACGAAAGGCCGCCACGATCCTTGTCTGTTGCCGCGATTCATCCCGATGGCGGAGGCCATGGTCGCAATCGTACTCGCCGACCACTGGCTCCGCTGGAAGGGCCAGTCACACAAAAATTGAGATTTGAGATTTGAGATTTGAATCCTCATGCCTTGGCTTCAAAAACAACTCCGTTTGCCAGAGTTCCCGCGCGGGTTTCATATCGTGACGGAACATGTGCTCAGCGCATTGCCCGAACTACCGCAGGTCAAAGTCGGGTTGTTGCACGTCTTTATTCAGCACACCTCCGCATCGATCACAATCAACGAGAATGCGGATGCCGATGTCCCTGCGGATCTCGAAGCGTCGTTCAATCATCTCGCGCCGGAGCGGTTTCCCTATCGTCACACGGTCGAGGGTCCGGATGACATGCCGGCTCACGTGAAAGCCGCGATGCTGGGAAGCTCGGTGTGGGTGCCGGTCGCCAACGGGCGACTTTGTTTGGGGACGTGGCAAGGCATTTACTTGTGCGAGCACCGCAATCACGGCGGCTCGCGCCGACTGGTGCTGACATTGCAAGGCGAGTGGCCCGAATCGAGCCACCACAACATCATCGAACAGACTCCGCCGGTGATCGTTCCTTGATGAAATCGAGCACGTTGACACCCTCTGGGAGCAGGTCTAGCATCCTGACCACTGTATTGCGGGGTCTTAACCGGACGGATTTAACCATGTCAGATGATCGCGATTTCTCTCCGCGGCCTTGTGGACTGGAATGCGTCCGACCATCGCTCGGACGTCGCATGTTGCTGTTCGTGATGGCTGTCGCGACGGCGTCCGTGTGCGGTTCGTCAGGCTGGTGTGCGGATCGCCCCCCCGAAGTGGAAGCGGCGATTCAACGCGCGGTGAAAAGTCTCGCCGGCAGTAAAGTCATTGCTGAGTCGGAAGCCGGCTTGGTCGTGTATGCCTGCATGTCCGCGGGAGAATCGGCCGACAGCCCGCTTGTCAGAACTCAAACGGACATCATTCTGAAAAAGTGCTCCAACATCTATAAGCCAACCCTGCACCACAATTACGAAGCGGGCGTCGACGTGATGGGTTTGGTCGCCGCCGACCGCGAGAAGTACAAAGCTCAAATTCAGCAGATCGGCGAGTTCTTGATCCGTGAGCAGAAGCCGTATGGTGTCTGGGATTATTCCGTCGGTGACAGCAAGGGAGACACGAGCATTTCCCAGTATGGTGTCCTGGGTCTGTGGGCCGCAGCTCGCGCGGGAGTTCAGGTGCCCACAAAAGTTTGGGATGATGCGGCGCAGTGGCACATTCGGACGCAGCTTAAAGATGGCGCTTTCGGATATCACCCTTTGGGTGGAGACCCGGCCCCCAAGCACAGCATGACCGTGGCTGGAGTTGGCAGCTTGGCCGTCATCAAGCTCATGTTGTCAAAGTTGCCGGAAGAGCCAAATGCGCCATCAGCGGGCGCGGAACCGAAGACCAAGAAAAGCGATAAGGCCTTCGGCGTTCTGGAACGAGTCACCCCCCAGGAACCGGTCGACGCACCGGCCGCCGCGAGCTCGCCGATGGACACGAATTTCAAGCCAAGGTCCACGCGCGGCGAGTTAGACCGGAGCATCAACGGTGGTCTGGGCTGGCTCGCTCGCTCTTATACCATCGACAAGCCGTCCGGCTGGGGCTTGTATTACCTGTATGGGCTCGAACGAGTCGGATCGCTGACGAACTCAGAGAAAATCAATGGCCGCGACTGGTACAAGGAGGGCTGTGCTTTCCTGATGAAGAGTCAACAACCCGACGGAAGTTTCTCCGATTTGGGAGGGCCCACACCGTCGACCTGTTTCGCGATCTTGTTCATGACTCGTGCCACCGAAAAGCTGGTCCCCGTCACTCAGCAAGTGGCTCGCGTGCGGGCGGCAACGTATGGCGGTGGCACTCTGGAAGGGGGACGCGGCCTGCCTAAAGATTTGGGAAAAGTCGATAAGCAAGGGGGACAGCTTTCGGAGAAGAAGCTGGATACGGAACTCGACAAGGTACTGGCGGAACTGGGTGATCCAAAATCCGACCGAGTCGAAGCCGCTCAAAAGGCGCTGGTGGATGCGATTCAGGTTGGGCAGCGGCAGGAACTGATCGGTCAGAAAACCTTGTTGCTGAAACTGGCGAAGGATTCGCGGGTCGAAGTGCGCCGGACGGCGTTCTGGGCGTTGGGACGCTGCAACGATCTGCTCGTCGCACCGGTCTTGATCAAAGGTCTGGAGGACGTTGACTACGATGCGGCCGTGGAAGCTCGCAACGCCTTGTGCGTGCTCAGCCGTCGTCCGCGCGGATTCGGACTGCCAAGCGATTTGGACGCCAAATTCACTGCGGATGCGACGGTCGCCGAGAAAGAAGCCGCCTTCGAGAAATGGCGCGGCGACGACCTCCGCAAATGGCGCGAGTGGTATCAAACCGTCCGACCGTACTCCGAACGGGACAAACTCCCCGATTGAAAGAGGACTCTCCCCACGCGAGAGTGCGGGGCGTCCATTGAGAAAGAGTCCAAACCGTGAGCACCGTTGCCGACAATTCGACTCGCACACGCCCCCCGCCGATCGCGTTGTCTCAGCACGACAAAGTGTCGTCGGGGTTGCTGGCCGTCTGCATGTTGCTCGGCACGCTGACGGTTTTGCTGATCACGGCCTGGATCGCCAACATGCTGCCGTCCCCCAAACTGCCACCGCCGGTGACGTTGTTGGAGGAAGATCCCGGCGGCGATCCGCACGGCTTCATCGACGGCACACCCGGCGAAACATTGGCGCTCGGCTCGCCGGATGCCGATGCGAACGACCCCGTGATGGCCGAAGCGGAAGCGCTGCCGGACACGGCCGAGGTCTCGGCCGAATCGCTCGACGCGGTCGCCGATGTGTCCGATGCCACCGAGATGAACACGTCGGACTCTGCCGATGCTCCCGTGGCGAATCAACAACTCGCGCAGGCTTCTTTGATTCCCACGCGCCCCGGAAGCCCCTTCGGAAAACCGGGCGGGACTGGTCGTCCGCCGCTGGGGTCCGGCACCGGCAAAGGGGGCTTCCCGCGCGAGATGCGGTGGTTCATCAAGTTTACCGAACGTGGAACGCTCGATGAGTACGCCGCGCAATTGGAATTCTTCGGAATTGAACTCGGAGCGCTCATGCCTGATGGAAAACTGATCTTGGTCAGCAAGCTCAACACACCGTCGCCGACGAAGCGAACCGTGACCAACGGCCAGGAAGAGAAGCGGCTGTACTTCACTTGGAAGGGAGGCACTCGCAAAGGGGTCGATCTGCAAATCCTGCAAAAGGCGGGCATCGACGGGACCAATGCCCTCGTCATGCACTTCTATCCGCCGCAAACGGAGAATCAATTGGCCGTCTTGGAGCAGCAATACAAAGGGCGCAAAGCCAACCAAATCAAACGCACTTACTTCTCCGTCCGCAACGCCAAGGATGGCTTTGAATTCACGATCACCAGCCAGACCGAGTTGAAATAGGCCACCGTCAAGCGGGGCCGATCGAGCAGGGAACAGGGAAGTCACCCTTGAGGAGCGGCGTTGATGCCTGAGTCGGAGATTCTTCGCGACCTGTGGTACATGGCGGTGCCAGGGCAGCAGCTCAAGCGCGGGCAGATGGTGGGAAAGATTCTGCTCGGTCAATCGCTGGTGTTGGGCCGAGATGCCAACGGCGAGGTCTTCGCACTCCGCGACATCTGCCCGCATCGGGGCATCCCACTGAGTCACGGTCAGTTCGATGGCCGCGAGATCGAGTGCTGCTACCACGGCTGGCGGTTCAATTGTGGCGGCGGTTGCACACACATTCCTTCGTTGCTGCCCAATCAGAAGTTTGATCTCGACCGTGTGTTCGTCACGCGCTATCCCTGCCGCGAAGTCCAAGGCAACGTCTGGGTCTTCTTCCCGGCAGACGAACGCAGAGTTCCCGATCCACTGCCAGAGATTTCGGTCGTGCCCGGCGTTGAAGCTTGTCACTATCGGCTGGTGGAGCGAGCCCTCTTTCCGTGCTCGATCGACCATGCTGTCGTCGGCCTGATGGACCCGGCCCACGGCCCGTTCGTGCATCGCTCCTGGTGGTGGCGTTCACGTCACTCAATGCACCAGAAGTCGAAAGCCTTCGCCCCGTCGCATCTGGGCTTCACGATGGTCCGGCACAAACCTTCATCCAACTCGAAGGCGTACAAGCTGCTCGGCGGCGAAGTCTCGACCGAGATTCGGTTCGAGTTACCCAGCACGCGCATCGAATCCATCGTCGCGGGCCGGCATCACATCTGCGGACTGACAACGCTGACCCCACTGGCCGACAAGCAGGTCGAGCTGCATCAAGTCTTCTACTGGACGACCCCCTGGCTGACGGCATTTCGCCCACTCATGCGTCCGTTAGTCCGGACCTTTATCGAGCAAGACCGAGACGTCGTGGACAAGCAACAGCAAGGTCTCAACGAAGACCCGCAACTCATGCTCATCAACGACGCCGACCGCCCTGCCCGCTGGTATCACCAACTCAAAAAAGAATTCCAGCAGTCAAAGGCCGAGCAACGCGCGTTCGTCAATCCGGTGCCAGAGACCACACTGCATTGGTGCAGTTAGTCCGCAGCGTTCTTTCATTGGCGACGATCAGAGTTGCATCCCCTTTTCCTGCCCCGGCCCCCTTCGGACGATTTCACGTCGAACGTTTGCTCGGGCGTGGTGCGATGGGGGAGGTCTATTGGGCCTGGGACACGCAACTCGACCGCCCCGTGGCGCTCAAGGTGCCGCGATTCTCTGGCGACGAAGGAGACGAATTGGCTCGGCGGCTGCTGCGCGAGGCCAAGGCGGCGGCCAACTTGAATCACGCGAACATCTGCCGCGTGTACGACAGCGGCGTCGAGGCGGGCACCTATTTCATCGCGATGGAATTCATCGAAGGCCGGACGCTGTCGGCCGACATCACTCCCGGCCACTTGACGAGCGAACGGCGGAGCGTGGACTTGATCCGCAAGCTGGCCTCCGCGTTGGCCGAAGCTCACGCCAAGGGAGTCATCCACCGTGACCTCAAACCGGGAAACATTCTCGTCAACGAGCGTGGCGAGCCGATCCTCACGGACTTCGGTTTGGCGCGACGATCCGATGTGGCTCACGACGTCCGAGTCACTCAAACGGGCATGTTGATCGGTTCGCCGGCCTACATGTCTCCCGAGCAAGCGGATGGCGAAACCGGCCGAGTCGGCCCGTGGAGTGACATCTACAGCCTGGGCGTGGTGCTGTTCGAATTGCTGACCGGTCAGTTGCCGTTCCAAGGTTCGGTGGTGGCGATCCTGTCGCAAGTGATGCTGAAAGAACCGCCGCGGCCGCCGCGGCCGTCGCCGCTGCGACCGGACCTCGATCCGCGTCTGGATGTGATCTGCCTCAAGATGATGGCCAAGCGCCCGCAAGATCGCTTCGCGTCGATGATCGAGGTCGAACAAGCGTTGACGAAGTGGCTACCGTCAGCAAGCACAAACTGGGTCGGATTTCGCGTGGCCCGTAACTGACGGGACGGCATGGTGTCAGTCACCGCAACATTCCGAATTGTCGGATGGAATCGTGGAGCCAATCGAAAGCGTCGTTCCACGAATGTTTCACCGCGACGCCATCGGCGTGCGCGGAGATCGGGTCGGCCGCTCGCCACCCACTCGCGCCCACGCCGCTGGCGTCAAACAATCGGACTGACGGTGATTTCTTGAATGGAATCATTGCTCACCGGACGAGTTGCCGTTCAAAATGGTTCCATGAGTACGAGAGCTGTGAACTTGACCGCGAGTCGGCGATATCAGTCGCCGAATATTCCCCTGTCAGCGATTCGGCGGTACGTGCAACAGGTTGTCGAGAAGTTCCAACCGGAAAAAGTGATCCTCTTCGGCTCGTACGCGCGCGGCGATCAACGTGAAGGGAGTGACGTGGACTTGCTGGTGGTGATGCCGGCCTGGAACGAGATCAGCAAAGCGACTCGGATTAGTTGGGAATTGCAGGCACCGTTCACGTTGGACCTCATCGTGCGCACGCCCAAGCATCTGCAACGTGGTTTAGACGAGAACGATTGGTTTTTGCGTGAAGTCATGGAAACGGGAAAGGTGTTGTATGCAGCGCCAAACCGCGTGATGGGTCCAAAAAGCCGAAGCCGATTGGCACGCAGCTCAGCGCCTCGACGCGGAGCCGGAAAGACTCAATGACATCATCTGCTTTCATTGCCAGCAGACGGCGGAGAAGTACCTGAAGGCGTTGCTCCAAGAACTGGGACTGCCGATCCCGCGCACCCACGTTTTCGTCGACCTGCTGGACTTGTTACTGCCGCATGATTCCACGTTGCATGGTTTGCGGCGAAGCCTGACTGCGTTGAGCCGATTTGCCGTGGAATACCGATATCCCGGCATGAGCGGGACGACTCGCCAAGCCAAAGCCGCGCTCCGTTCGACGGCGCGTGTTCGCGAAGAACTTCGCCGGAGATTGGGCCTTCCCAATTGATGAGGCGAATGAGAGTGTGGGGTCGGGTCTACGATTTTTCGGATTTGGCGGGGACAGAGCCTGATTTGCCAACAAAGCTTTCTTCCCGCCAAATCCGAAAAATCGTAGACCCGACCCCGCGTTCAGACCGCGTTCGTGGACCAGGAACTCACCCTGCCACGCCGATTGCGAATCGAGCTTGAGGCACCGCAGCCTTCCGAATTGTCGGATTGAATCGTGGAGCCAATCGAAAGCGTCGTTCCGCGAATGTTTCACCGCCACGCCATCGGCGCGAGGGAATCGGGGCGACCGCTCGCCACCCACTCGCGCCCACGCTGATGGCGTGGCGGTTCAACGACAAGCTCTTCGGATATGGCGCATCGAACTTAGTGACAGAATCACTACACTGCTCGCCTTGATTTAGAGATCGCCAGCGAGCGAACTTCCAGGAATCAAACAGATCCCGTCGAAGTTGGGGCAATGCCGTCATGAGAAAAACCACCATCACCACGAAACCGGCCAAACGAACGCGCTCAAGGGGACGTGCAGCGTCAGACATCGCCGTGGCCGCCGCATTAAAAGACATCAATCGGCTGACTCCAGGCTCGGCCAAGGCGGCGGAAACGATCGCGTTGCTCAAGTCCTGGCTCAAGGATGATTCGGGGTACGATGAGCAGACGTGGCCCAAACTGAAAAAGGCGCTCGATCAGCAACGTGCCAAGGTGGGAGCACGGAGACTGTTCGATGAGTGACGTCGTGCTGTTGGACGCAGGTCCGTTGGGAATGATTTCACATCCGCGCGCGACGGTGGAGATCGTCACTTGGTTGGCTCGGCTACTGGCTGCGAGAGTCGAGGTTCTGATTCCCGAAATTGCGGATTACGAAGTCCGCCGCGAATTGCTTCGCGTTGGCAGCACACGAGGGATTGAGCGATTGAACGAGCTCAAGACCACGCTGGGATTCGTCCCCATCACATCGGAAGCGATGTTGCAAGCCGCAGCCTTTTGGGCGGACGCGCGGCGACGTGGCCGCCCCACGGCCGATGACGTGTCCTTGGATGCCGACGTGATCTTGGCCGCGCAGGCGGCGACTCTACCAGACAAAGAAGTCGTCATCACATCGACAAACCCACGGCACATTTCGCGGTTTGTACACGCAGAGCATTGGCAGGACATTACCGGATGAATGAATCCGGTGTCAGGCCCTTCGGACTTCGGAATTGTCCGTCTCAGCCGCCGCTCGCCATCACCACTGGGGAGGGCAAACGGGACAGGTTTATATAACGACTGTTCCCTTCTCCAACCTCGTCTTGATCGTGGCATCCCATTGTTGTTCGCCGTGATGCAAAAACTCGCCTCCTTGGGGTGAGTGCCAAATTCGTTCGAGATCATCCAACGCGGAGCAGTCCCGTTTCGTCTCGAAACCTGCGACGATGTGTCGAACAGGTTCGAGGCGAGGGCTGCGATGATTTTGTTTGTAATCGGGTGTGTGGTGCCGGCATTTTTGGTGTCGGTGGTGGCGACCGGGGCGATGCGTGTCCTGTCGCCGAAAATCGGGTTGATCGATCATCCGGCGGCTCGGAAAGTTCATAAGGCTCCGACGTCGTTGGGGGGTGGGATTGGGATTTGGCTGGGGGTCGTCTTGCCGCTGGCGGTCGTGCAGTTGGTGGCGTGGCTGATCACTCACGAACATCTGCCGGAGTCTTGGATTCCTGCGGAACTGCGGCCGCATCTGAACGGCGTCATGTATCGGTCGGGCCGGATGTGGGCGGTGTTGGCGGGTGGCACCGTGTTGTCGATCATGGGGCTGATTGACGATCTGCGCGACTTGCCGTGGCAGCCGCGGTTGGTGATTCAGCTTGGCGTGGCGGCTTTGCTGGTTTGGGCGGGGGTACGCGGGACGGCGTTTCTGGGTGTGCCGGCGCTGGAGTTTCTCATCAGCGTGCTGTGGCTGGTGGTGCTGATGAACTCGTTTAATTTTCTCGACAACATGGATGGTCTGTCGTCGGGCATCGGACTGATCGCATCGGTGATCTTCGCGATCATCATGCTGACCTCTCTGTCAGAACCGCGCTGGTTGGTCGGCGGGGCGTTGCTGGTTCTGTCGGGTTCGCTGCTGGGATTTCTGTGTCACAACTGGCCGCCGGCGCGAATCTTCATGGGGGATACCGGCAGCTATTTCATTGGCGTGGTGCTGGCGTCGATGGTGGTGCTGGGGACGTTCTACGAACAAGGGGGAGCGGCACAGCATGGTCCGCATGTGATTCTCGCACCGCTGTGCGTGCTGGCGGTGCCGTTGTATGACTTTGTTTCGGTGCTGCTGATTCGCCTGATCGAGCGACGCAGTCCGTTCAAGCCGGACAAGAGCCACTTCTCGCATCGGTTGGTGCAGCTTGGACTGAAGTCGAAGCACGCCGTGCTGACGGTGCATCTGGCAACACTGACGACCGGCCTCGGCGCGTTGCTGCTCTATCGAGTACCAGATTGGTCCGGAGCCTGGCTGGTGGTCGCGCTGGTGATCTGCGTGTTGGCGATCATCGCCATTTTGGAAACCATCGGACGCGGAGGGGGCGAGAAGGCGAGCGGGGTGGCGTTAGCCCCCCGGTCCAGCGACGAATACACCGGGGGGCTGACGCCGCCCCGCTCGCCAGAACGTCTGACGGATGAGGGTGCGAGGTAACAGCAATGCCGCGTAAACAACAATCCGCTCGACCTCTGTCTGTCTCCCCCTCTCCCCCTCTCCCTCTCTCCCCCTCTCCCCCTCATCAGGGAATGCTGGCATGGCTCGCCGCGCTGCTCGCCGCTCGCTGGCTGATCCCGACCGAGGGAGCAGTCGAGGGGCTGACGTTGTGGTTGGTGCAATTGGTTCTGCTGACGGCGGTGGCTCGGATGGTTTGGGCCTGGCGATTTGACGAGCGGCCGTTTCGGTTCGATGCGATGGATGGCGCGATCGCGTTGTTGATTGTGGCTCAAGTGGTCTCCGCGCTGGCGGTGGTGTGGGGGGGTGGCAACTCGCGTGCGGCGATCAATCTCGCGTGGGAATGGGTTGGCTCCGGCGTGTTGATTTGGTTGTTGCGTCAAGAATTGAGAGCGACTCGCGCGGTACTGCCACTCTGTCTGGGTTTGTCGCTGACGGCGGGTGTGCTGGCGGGATATGGGTTGTGGCAGCATTACGTCTGGTACGACGAGATGAGCCGCGATTACGACCGGCTCACGACGGAGCATGATCGGCTGAGTCAGTCTCCGTCCGATGGACGACGCTTGCAGTCTTTGCGAGCCGAGATGTCTCGGCAGGGGATTCCCGTCGAACCGGCCGCTCGGCAGTCGCTGGAGCAACGGTTGAAAGCGAGTCGTGAACCGTTCGGACTGTTCGCACTGGCGAACACGTTCGCGGGATTGTTGGGGGTGATGTTGCTGATCGTCGCCGGGACAATCCCGGCCGGCACGAAACCTTGGGATTGGATCGCGGCTGCGCTCGTGGCGCTCGTCATCGGCTATTGCCTGGTGCTGACGAAGAGCCGCACGGCTTGGGTTGGATTGCTCGCGGGGATCGGTTGGTGGGTGTTCCGAGTCGTGGCCGCTCGCTGGCGACGTGGCGACTCACCGACGCAGCAGCGATCAGCGTTCGTCCGATGGATCGCCGGTGGCGCGGTCGTCGTGGGAATCGCGGTAACGATTGCGGTCGTCAGCGGAGGCTTGGACAAGGCGGTGTTGTCGGAGGCTCCGAAGTCGGTGCGATATCGGCTGGAGTATTGGCAAGGAGCATGGGCCACCATCCGTGAGCACATCTGGTTTGGCACGGGGCCAGGCAACTTTCGGGATTACTACACGGCTCACAAACTGCCGGAGTCGAGCGAGGAGATTGCCGATCCGCACAATTTGATTTTCGACGTGTGGGCCAACGCGGGAACGTTCGGGTTGATCGGCTTGCTGGCGTGTCTTGGGCTGATGCTGCGCGAAGTTTTCAAACGGCGCGACGGGGTCGGGAGTCTTTTTCAGAGCGGCGGAACCTCTCACGACCAGCCACGGGGGATCGACTGCCGCTCTGAAAAAGACTCCCGACCCCTTTTGTCGGCCGGCGCGTGGGGCGTCGGCTTGGCGTTTCCGCTGAGCGCGGTCGGCATGGAGTTGATGGGGCACGGGACTGATGAGCGGTTGTGGTGGCTCGGTGGGATTTGGTGGGTGTTGTGGCTGGTCGGCGTCTTGGTTGCGAAGCGATCAGCGTCCAAGCAATTCTCGGAATCTGGTTGCTCCCGAACGGTCGCAGTCCGCTGGTCTCTGGAGGGGGCGAACGTCGTGTTGCTGGTGCATTTGTTGGGAGCGGGCGGGATCGCGATGCCGGCGATCACGCAGTTGTTGTGGCTGGTGTGGGCGCTGCGAGTCGCGTGTGCGGAGTCGTCGGCGATCGCGCGAGATGAAAAATCGCCCAGCGAGTCGGCGAGCAGAGGCGTAAAGGCCGGACGTCTTCCGGTGGGAGTGTCCGCGTTGGCCGCCGGAGGACTGTTTGTTTTGTGTTGGTGGACGGCGACCATGCCGGAGTTATTGGGCCGCACGTCACTGCAAATAGGGGATGCCGAGTGGGGACGCGGTCAATTCGCAGCAGCGAGCAAACGATATCTCGATGCGAGCGGTGCCGATCCGTATGCGATCGAGCCGCTCGAACGATTGGCCGAAGCCGCATTTCAACGCTGGCAAGCCACGCATGCCGAGCACGATTTCGAGGAGTCGGT
Source organism: Planctomyces sp. SH-PL62 (assembly GCA_945905295.1). GTDB lineage: Bacteria > Planctomycetota > Planctomycetia > Planctomycetales > Planctomycetaceae > SXKJ01. The sequence continues at coordinate 45,039 of CAMDPX010000002.1, forward strand.
GCAACGCCGGCAAGTGGTCATCACCCGGTTGCCGTTCGCCTCACGGTCGTTTCGACGATTGGGGCAAGTCTGGATGGCTCGATTCGAACACTCACGCGAAGTGCCAGACGCGACGCACGCCGTCGAGGCGTACTCGGCCGCGGTCGAGCGTTATCCCCATCATGCGGAACTGCTCTCGGAGTCGGCGACCGCCAGCGAGCAGGCGGGATTGATCGAGCACGCTCGCGAAACGGCGCGGCGAGCGATTCGGCAAGACGATCTCAATCGGCGCGCGGGGCACTCGGACAAGTTCCTCGACGACAAGACGCGGCGGCGAATGGAACGTCTCGCGGCCGAACCGTCGGAACCGAATTGACCGGTTTTGGCGCGGCCATCACAATGCCGCGCCGGTGGATTGGCCGTTAGTTTGATTTTGTTTTTTCTCAGTGAGTTGTACCGAACGCGGGGGACATTGGCACAAACCCCACCGAGCTTACCTCGGTGGTTTTTGGGCTTTTGCACTACGTTTTTCAGACACGTAGTGCAAAGGCCCGTTTCCACCGAGGCAAGCTCGGTGGGGTTTGTGCCATCCGCACCCTTGCGAGGAATATGAAATTTGTGGCAGGTTGGGTAGGTTGAAAACTGCCGCACCCAATGGAGGCTTCATGAATATCCGAGCGGTCGCGATTGTGGTGTTCCTCTTGCTGACAAGCGGCGGCTTGGCGGTGCATTTCCGCCAACAGGCCGTGTCCGAGCACGACCCGGATCATAAACCGGTCGACGTCAGCGAGATTCCGGTGCCGCCGAAATCCGGGCCGTACGGCAAGTTTGTTGTCGTCGGAGAACCCGTGCATAACTTCGGCGTGATGGAGCACATGCAGGAGGGACAACATGAATTCAAGATTCGTAACGACGGGCAAGCGCCCATCAAGATGGTGGCTCTCAAAAGAGACCAGACCTGCCAATGCACGCTCGGCAGCTTAGGACAGGACGGTCTGAAGCCCGGCGAAGAAACCATCGTCAAGCTGAGCTGGACCATCAAGAATCCGGCTGCGGTGTTTGAGCATTCGGCCAAGATTCGCACGGACGATCCTGAGAACCTCGTGACGACCTTCCGTGTCCGTGGCTTGGTTGGCAAACGGCTGATGATCAAGCCATCGCAGGAAGTCAATTTGGGCGCGCTCTCTGAAAAACAACCGACCGAACGGACGATGCACCTGTTTTCTCAGATCGTCGATGCGTTCGAGATCACCAAGTTCGAGCCCAGCAATCCACTCATCGTTGTCACCTCCACTCCGTTGAACGCCGAACAATTAAAGCTCGTCACGTATGATCCGGCCGCCGAAGAGTCCCGCGCGATGATGGCAAAAATGACGGCGAAAACTCCAACAAACCCGGCCGCACCGGGACCGCCTGGCTCCACCGAGGCCGCACACGAACATCTCGTCGATGACCTCGCCGGTAAAACGCCGGATGCCAAGTGTGGCTATGAATTGAAAGTCACCTTTCAACCCGGCTTTTCCATCGGCAAGGTGCGCGAGGTCTTGCATATTCACACCAACGTCCCCACGAGCCCGCAAGCCGATGCACCCGTCGCTCCGCCATTCAGCGTGACATTCACGGGAACTCGTTCGGGGCCGGTCCAAATCCTCGGCACACCCGGCATCAGTTGGTCGCCGGAAGACAGCATCTTGCGGATGGGGCGTTTCCCGGCCAAAGAGGGAAAGAAGGCCAAGCTAGTCGTGTTCGTGAAGAAGATGGAACAGGAATTGGAAATCACGGAAGCCAAGTTGGATCCCCCAAAGTTGAAATACGAATTCCGCAAAGATGAAAAGTTCAACGCCCCCGGCCGCAATAAATACGAGATCATCGTCGAGGTTCCCGCCGACGGAGTTCCGCTGAGCCTGGGAGGTGGCGAGCGAGCCGGCTCGGTCGTCCTGCAGACCAACCACCCGGAAGCCAAGACCATCAAATTCGACCTCGAGTTCACCTCGTTCTGAAGACAAGGAATGTTCGCATGAGCCGCCTTCGACACGGACTGGTCGCAAGCTTGCTAAGCCTCTCGCTCGGCAGCTTGAGCGGCTGCAACGAAGCTCCCGTTTCAGATCCATCATCCAAGTCAGACACGCCGCTTCTCTTATCGTCCGAACAGAATTCGGTCACGGCCGAAAAGTCGGGCGGTCTCAAGCTCGACTCCGCCAGCACGGCTGACACGGTGGCAGACAAGGCTTCGTCGAATGACGTCGTGCTGACCTCGAACGATCAACCGAAGTCCGACGCCAAGAAGCCACTCGTCGCCGACAAGCCACTGTTCGACGGTTGGGGCAAACCAGCTCTCGCGTTGGTGCTCTCGGGCGAACAACACGGCTACTTCGAACCGTGCGGCTGTGCCGAGAACCAATCGGGGGGCGTGTCGCGGCGGCATGACCTCATCAAAAAGATCCAAGCCAAGGGCTGGCCGCTGACCAGCTTCGATCTCGGCGGCACCGTCAATCGCAATCGTCCGCAGACGAAGCTGAAGTTCCAGACGTTCCTCGCGGCGATGAAAGACATGCGCTACAGCGTGCTCAACCTCGGCCCCGAAGAATTGAAACTCGGTGCGGCCGACTTGCTGGCCTACCACAACCCGGACCCGAAAGACCCCAGCAGTCTGGCGTTCGTCTCCGCCAACGTGACGTTGTTTGGTTCACCGGATCTCGGCACGCCGGTCCGTTCCAAAGTGCTGACGCTCGGCAAGCACAAGGTCGGCGTGACGTCGGTGCTCGGCGTGAGCTTCCGCAACGAGATCGCTCCGCCCGGTGCCAACGTCGATATCGTCATCGACGATCCCGCCATCGCGCTGCCCCCCGTGCTCAAAGAGATGCAAACTCAGCAACCCGACTTGCTGGTGCTGCTGTCTCACGGCACGCTCGCCGAAGGCAAAGCCCTCGCAACCAAGTTTCCGCAGTTCGCAGTGGTACTCACTTCTGGCGGTGCCGAAGACCCTGAGTTCGATAACCCACAGAAGGTCGGTCAATCACTGGTCGTCCAAGTCGGACACAAAGGGAAATACACCGGAGTTGTCGGGTTCTTCCCGGAGGACTCGCAAAACCGCCTTCGCTTTGAACTCATCAAACTGACTCAAGACCGCTTCCAAGACTCGGACAAGATGGTCGAGCATATGAAGTTCTACCAAGAACTGCTGATGACCTCGCAACTCGCTGAGACCGAACCGCCGATCAAAACGTCCAACGGGGCGAAGTTCGTCGGCTCAAAAACCTGCGGTGAGTGCCATACCAAAGCGTTCGCCGTTTGGGAGAAGTCTGGCCACGCACACGCTTACGACAGTCTCATCAAGGGTCGGCCGGAGAAGGCCGCCACTTGGGTCTCGCGCATCCACGACCCCGAATGCCTCGCCTGCCACGTCACCGGCTGGCACGCTCAAGACGTCTTGCGCTACGTCAGTGGCTTCGAGAGCAAACCAAAGACGCCGCTCTTGCTCGACAACGGCTGCGAAAACTGCCACGGCCCCGGCAGCAAACACATCGCACTGATCAACGACGGCAAAAAGGCAGAAGCGAAAAAAGAGATCCGCATCACGCTCGCCGAGTCCAAGAAGACGCAGTGCTACACCTGTCACGACGGCGACAACAGCCCCAAGTTCAAAGCCGATGCGTACTGGGAGAAGATCAAGCACTCCGGTTTGGATTAACCACTGACTTCCGCCGCCCCCAGTCATTTCTCTGGCCCCATTCCTTTGCCAGACTCTCTGCTTGACGGCGTCTGAATTGCGACCGCGCGCGACGTCCCATAACGTACCGCCCCGCGCCTTCGTGGGGCACGTTTCCAACGTGCCCATCCGCTTCCCAGTCAGCCAAAAGCTGGCTTCCCCGTCAGGTTGACATGAGCAAAATCGAAAAACTGTTGGTGGCGAATCGCTCCGAAATCGCGATTCGCGTCTTCCGCTCGGCCTACGAGTTGGGCATTCGCACCGTCGCGATCTACACGCACGAAGACCGCTTCGCCCTGCATCGCTTCAAGGCGGACGAGGCGTATCAGATCGGCAAAAAAGGGGAGCCGATCAAGTCGTATCTCGACATCGACGCGATCATCGACATCTGCCGTCAACGCGGCATCGACGCGATTCATCCCGGCTACGGCTTCCTGTCCGAGAACCCGAAACTCGCTCAGGCGTGCGCGGACAACGGCATCACGTTCGTCGGGCCCAGCGTCGAGGCGCTGCACAAGCTCGGCGACAAGACAATCGCGCGCGAGATCGCCCAGGCGGCCGGCGTGCCGGTCCTCAGCGGCAGTCTGCGAGCGATCGTGGACGCTGATGAAGGACTCACGCTCGCCAAGTCGCTCGGCTTCCCAGTGATTCTGAAGGCCGCTCACGGCGGCGGCGGACGCGGGATGCGTGTCGTTCGCGACGAGGCCGACTTCGTCGCGCAGTACGAACAAGCCAAGCGTGAATCGCTTTCGGCGTTCGGCAGCCCGGACATCTTCATCGAAAAATTCATTCAGCGAGCACGGCACATCGAAGTGCAATTGCTCGGCGACCAGCACGGCCACCTCGTGCATTTGTTTGAGCGTGACTGCTCGGTCCAGCGACGGCATCAGAAAGTCGTCGAGATCGCGCCCGCTCCGAATCTCGATCCGAAAGTCCGCGAGGCACTGTGCGACGCGGCGATCAAGATCGGCAAGCAAGTCGGTTACTACGCAGCCGGCACCGTCGAGTTCCTCGTCGATGCCGACACGAACCAATTCTTTTTCATCGAGGTCAATCCGCGCATCCAGGTCGAGCACACCGTCACCGAAGAAGTCACCGGCCTCGATGTCGTGAAGTCGCAGATTCTGATCGCGCAAGGCGAGCCGCTCTCCAACGAGTTAATCGGTATCAACTCGCAAGCCGACGTGCGAACGACCGGCTTCGCCGTGCAGTGCCGAGTCACGACCGAAGACCCAGCCAACAATTTTCTGCCCGATTATGGTCGCGTCGCGCACTATCGCTCGGCGGGTGGCATGGGCATTCGCCTGGATGCCGGCTCGGCCTTTAGCGGCGCGGTCGTCAATCCGTTTTATGACTCGCTGCTGGTCAAGGTGACGGCCCGCGGCCGACGGTTCGTGGATGCGCTCAAGCGGCTGGATCGCTGCCTCGCCGAATTCCGCGTGCGCGGCGTCAAAACAAACATCCCGTTCCTTGTGAAACTGCTGCGGCATCCAACGTTTCAAGACGGTCTCTGTACGACAAGGTTCATCGATCAAACGCCGGAACTGTTCCAGTTTCCGAAGCGGCACGACCGAGCAACCAAGCTGCTGACGTATCTCGGCGAGATCATCGTTAACGGCAACACGCTTTTCGGCGATCAGCGCCCACAACCCGCACGGCGCGAACCGGCACCGGTGCCGGACGTCAGTCATCTGAATGCGATCCCGCTTGGGACACGCGACCGCTTGCACGACCTCGGCCCGACGAAGTTTGCCGGTTGGGTCCGTGAGCAGAAGTCGTTGCTGATGACCGACACGACGTTCCGCGACGCGCATCAATCGCTGCTGGCGACACGACTCCGCACGAAGGATTTTCTGGAGATCGCCGAAGCGTATTCGAGACTCTGTCCACAACTCTTCTCGCTGGAGATGTGGGGCGGAGCGACCTTCGACACCTCCATGCGGTTCCTCAAAGAGTGCCCGTGGCAGCGGCTGGCCGACATGCGCGAGCGGATTCCCAACATCCTCTTCCAGATGCTGCTGCGAGCCTCGAACGCCGTCGGTTACACGAACTACCCGGACAACGTCGTCCGCGAGTTCGTCCACGAATCGGCGGAATGCGGCATGGACGTGTTCCGTATTTTCGATTCGCTCAACTGCATCCCGAACATGAAGGTCGCGATGGACGCGGTGCTCTCGGCGACGCCGTCCCACGGAGTCCGGCCGATCTGCGAGGCGGCGATCTGTTACTCCGGAGACATCACGAATCCGGGTCGCACGAAGTACTCGCTGAAGTATTACCTCGACATGGCCAAGCTGCTCGAAAAGATGGGCGCGCACATTCTGTGCATCAAAGACATGGCCGGCCTGTGTAAGCCGCGAGCGGCTCGCGAATTGGTCCGCGCGTTGAAGCAAGAGATCGGCATCCCGATCCACTTCCACACGCACGACACCGGAGGCATCCAGTCGGCGTCGATCCTGATGGCCGCCGAGGAAGAACTCGACATCGCCGACGCCGCGATGGCCCCCATGAGCGGCGGCACATCACAGCCGAATCTCAATTCGCTCAGCGAAAGTCTGCGGTTCTCGCCGCGCGAGACGGGCCTGAACTCGCAGCATCTCGACGACATCGCCCTGTATTGGAAAGCGGTGCGCCAATTCTATTCGCCGTTTGAAAGCGAACAGCAGCCGGCCACGACCGATCTGTACTCACACGAGATGCCCGGCGGGCAGTACACGAATCTGTATCAGCAGGCGAAGTCACTGGGCCTCGCCGGCCAATGGACGGAGATCTGCAAAGCGTACGCGCAAGTCAACCTGATGGTCGGCGACATCGTGAAGGTCACGCCCAGCTCGAAGGCCGTCGGTGACATGGCTCTGTTCATGGTCGCCAATAAGCTCACCCCTGAAGCAATCCTCGACGGCGGCCGAGAACTCGCCTTCCCGGAATCGATCATCGAATTGCTAAGCGGCGCGATGGGCTTCCCCGAAGGAGGCTTCCCCGAACGCATCCAGCAAATCATTCTCCGCGACCGCAAACCGTTCACGACTCGCCCCGGCGAAACGCTGCCGGCGGCCGACTTCGACAAAGTCGGCGAAACATTGAAGGGGACGCTCAAGCACGAACCAACTCGCCGCGAGAAGCTCAGCAGCGTGCTGTACCCGAAGGTCTTCGACGAGTTCGCTCAACACGTCGCGAAGTATTCCGACACCAGCATCTTCCCCACGCCGGTCTTCTTCTACGGCATGAACACCGGCGAAGAGATCTCGATCGACATCGAGTCCGGTAAGACGCTCATCATCAAGTACCTGACGATGAGTGAACCTCACGCCGACGGCTCGCGCAACGTCTTCTTTGAACTCAACGGCCAACCGCGCGACGTGACCGTCGTCGACCGCTCGCTGGAACCGACCGAGAAACGTGCCGTCAAATCCGACCCCGCCGACGCGAACCAAGTCGGAGCCTCCATGCCCGGCATGGTCGTCACCGTCGCCATCCAACCGGGCGACAGCGTCAAGAAGGGCCAAAAGCTCCTGACCGTCGAAGCCATGAAAATGGAAACGACGATTTCAGCAGAACGGGACGGCAAGATCGCTGACATACTCGTCAAACCGGGCAGCCAAGTTTCGACAGGCGATCTGCTGCTGAAGTTCGCGTGATGTTCCGCCGCGCGGTGCCTCCGCCGTCAACAACACTCAAATTGAATCAATCAGAAGTGAGCCCTATGTTGGTGAGGTGAGCGATTTGCCAACACGACCACCAACGGCCAGCGAGCTACTTGCTGATCCCATCGTGGTACAAGCGTTGGATCAAGCCTGGGAAGATTCTCAGTCCGATGACCCGGCGAATCGGCATGAAGAAGGGGGCTGGATCTTCATGAATCTCACGACCGGCGAGCTCACAGCTCGCCGTGCCGCGAGAGGCGAACAAGCGGCAATTGATCTGAGTCAGCCACCGCGCGGTGAGGGGCTGGTTGTGGGAAAGTTTCATACTCATCCCAATCCATCGAGCGAAGGTTGGGAGTCCGGTCCCAGCGAGTCCGACAGAATCGTGGATGATCGACATGGCGTGCCCGACCTGATTCGTGCCGACGACGGCGTGTTTGTTTCGGGGCCGAACAGCCGCCGAGGTGGACTCGCGGGTGGATCGGGCTTTCCAAGCTGATACGATGCCCGTGAAGGAGACCAAGCATGGCCACCACAGTGATTTCCCCTGGCGACAAAACGATCTCGTGCGACCAGGCCCTGAAGATTGCACGCACCGACGCCGAACGGGTCTATCGTGACCTGTCGCCGTATCGTATTAGCGTCGTCCTGGAGTCCGATGGTTGGCAGATCGATTACGTCTTGAAGGATGCGGCCTTGCAAGGAGGCGGTCCCCATTACCTCATCGACGATCAGACCGGCGTCATCCTTTCCAAACGCTACGAGCAGTAAGACGAACTGCCTCCTTCACCATTGAACCCCAGCCTCTGGTTTCCGTTGCTTTGCAAATTCGATGCAACGGACAGCGGTGCCCTGAATCGTTTGCCGAACTCTCGAGCGGCCTCTTCCGGAGAACTGAAATGAGAATTTGTGTCGGCCTGTTTTCGCTGTTGGCGTTCGTATTCGTGGTTGCTCCGCTGCGGGCCGAGGACAAGTCGCCCAGTGCGAAGTGGGAGAAAGACATTCAAGCGTTTGAGGCCGCCGATAAGCAGAATGCGCCGCCGACCGGAGGCGTGTTGTTTGTCGGAGCGTCAGGCATCAAGTTGTGGACCTCGTTGGAGAAGGACTTTCCGAATCATCGCGTCATCAATCGTGGGTTCGGGGGCTCGCAGATTGCGGATGTCACGTACTTCGCGGATCGGATCGTCGTCCCCTACAAGCCGAAGCTGATCGTGCTGCAATCGGGGGGCAACGACATCAACGCCGGTAAGACTCCCGAACAAGTGGCCGACGATTTCAAAGCCTTCGTCGCCAAAGTGCGAGCCGCTCTGCCGGAGACGCGCATTGCGTACTTCTCGATGCAGCCCGCACCGGCGCGGTGGTCTCAGGCCGAGAAGCAGAAGAAGGGCAATCAGCTCATCAAAGAGCAGATCGCCGCCGGTAAGAACATGGTTTACATCAACGCCTGGGATGCGTTCATCGGCCCCGATGGGATGCCACGAGGCGAACTGTTCGTCGCTGACAAATTGCATCACAACGCGGAGGGCTACAAGGTTCGCGCGGAGTTGACGAGGCCGTATCTTGAGGACAAGTAAACGATCGTCCGACAGTGTCCGTTGCTCAAACACATGGAAAATCGTTCGTCACAGGAACGACGCATGAACCGAATTGATCCGAAGCTGGTGACGACATCCTTCTACTTTCCGGGCTATCGAATCCGCCAAAACATGGGCTTGGTTCGCGGGCTGGTGGTCCGGTCTTGCAGTGCCGCGGGAAACTTCAGCGCCGGGATTCAGAGTTTCTTTGGGGGCGAAGTCACGGCCTACCAGGATCTGTGCGAGAAGGCGCGAGCGGACGCCTACGACCAGATGCTCAAACATGCGAGCGAACTGGGAGCGAATGCCATCATCGGTGCGCACTACGATGCCACCGAGGTCTCGCCGGGCATCACGGAGGTGCTCGCCTACGGAACGGCAGTCTTCGTCCATGCGTCCTCACATTCTGCTCCAGCGTGATTGGCACACCATGCGAATGCTCGGTCTTATTCTCGTCGTCGTATTCGTTGGTCAGCAGGGAGACGCTGAGGAGTTCGGCTATCAGAAGGAAGTCGCCGTCCGCGAGGCGACTCGGCTGGATTGGGTCTTCGCAAATGCGAACCAGAGCGTGACCAATCCTCCGGCTGAATGGTTGGAGGGCTACGACTCGACCAAGCAGCGGTACGAATTGTTCGTGCCGGCAGCGGCCAAAGCAGCGGTTCCAAAAACCAACGCCAAACTGAAAGGGAAGAATGCCGAGCCGGCGAATCCGGGATTGCCGCTGGTGCTGTTCATCTCGGCGGGAGATCAGCCAGCGGGTTGGAGCCAGCTTCAAACCGTCTGTCAGCAAAAGGGGATCGCCTTCGCGAGTCCCTACAACGCGGGCAACAACACCCCGATGCCGCATCGCATTCGGTTGCTGTTCGATGTGCTGGATGATGTTCGGCGAAGGCATCGCATCGACGCGGATCGGACCTACATCGCCGGCTTCTCCGGCGGCGGCCGAGTCGCTTGTGGGATCGCCTTCTCCTTGCCGGAGCTCTTTGGCGGAGTGATTCCCGTCTGCGCGAGCGGCGACCTACGTGAAGAACCGTGGCTGCGGCATCGCGTCATCGATCGGCTGAGCGTTGCGCTGATCACCGGCACTGGCGACTTCAATCGCGGAGAAGTCGAACGCTTTCGAGGTCCAATGCTGGCCGACATGGGCGTTCGCACGAAGGTCACAACGGTCGACAAACTCGGTCACGGCATTCCCGATGCGAAGACGTTTGCGGAAGTGATCGACTGGCTCGATGCGGGCGCGGCCGATCGGCGGAAGGTAGCGGCGAAATATCCCGCCAGCCGCATTGGTTCGGACGCAACACCGACTCGCGACGAGTGGGCGAAATCATTGCTCACCGAGGGACAGTCGCGGCTGAAAGATGCCAAGACGCTGTACTCCGGCTTGATGCAGTTGCAAGGGACGATGCAGCGTTGGCCGGACGTGAAAGCGGCGGACGAGGCGAAGCGGATCCTGCTCGAATACGAAGCTCGCCCAGAGAAGCCGTGGGAAGAAGACGACATCGACGAGCAACGCCGCTTCTTGATCGCCCGCGCACGGGCCTTAGATGCGTACGCCACCGGCGAGTTGCCGCCGCAATACGCCAACCAGCGCAAGGACATGTTGGAAGCGGCCATCAATCTATGGCTGCTCGTCGTCCAAGACGGACAGGATGACAAGGCCGTCGACGACGGCCAGCGACGCTTGCCGAAGTTGAAAGCCATGCTGATGGCGGAAGAAAAGTAGACCGGTCACTCCGAGGCTGTGAAAGAATTGATAGCTGAACTCGCCAGAGTTCAGTTTTCTCGGCGAATTCCGAAGTCTGGCGACTTCAGCTACCCAAACCTTCACAGGCTCTCCGTGACCGGAACGTTCAAGTCACGGAGTGACTCGTCTACTTTCGCTCCGCTTCGCGAAGCACCGGAATCGTGCAGTCGATGACCAGCCACGACAGAGCACAAAGCGCATAGACCACTCCAACGATCACAAACACCGGACGCCAACCGTGATGTTCGGCGACGTAACCGAAGACTCGCGGGGCCGCGATGAACGCGATGCCGGCGATCGTATTGCTGAATGCAAACACGGATGCGGTAGCGCGGCCGCCGATGTCCGACACCACGCCCCAACTGGATGTCAGGCTCCAGTCGCCGAACAGCTTGATGAAAAATAAAAACGTGCAGAACACATACGGCCGGTCATAGAACATCAGCGCGGCGAACATCAGTGCCGCCGCCATCCCCTTGCCAAGAAAGCCCACTCCGGAACGTGCCCAGCGGCGATTCCCCGTGCGGGTGATCCACAAATCATTCAGATGTCCGCCAACAATCCCGGCCAGCGCGCCGCCCAGCAGCGGCAGGGCCGAGTACAAGCCCATCTTCTTGAACTCCAAGTGATGCACTTCCGAGAGAAATAACGGAATCCAGCTCAAATAAATGTTGTCTGCAAACGTGCTGAGCACGTTTTGCAGGCTCAGCCAAATCAGATTGAGCAGCGATCGCGGCGTCATCGACCGGAACATGGTCGCAACGCTCATGCGCTGTGGCGTGGCGACTGGCGATCCGGTGACCGGTGAAGTCTCCCCTTCGATCAGACGGACCTCGGCGTCGTTGACGCGCGGATGCTCGCGCGGTGAGTTCCGAAATATCGTCGCGAACAACAGCAAGTGGATGACGCCGACCGCCACGAGAATCCAGATCGCGGTGCGCCAATCGAACTTCAGCATGTCTACCAGCAGGACCGCGAACACCAGCCCGGAACTCAATGCTCCCAGCCGGCCGGCGAGGATGCCGACCGCACCTTGCATCGTCGTTCGCACCGCCGGTGGAAACCATGTCCGCGAGACACGGTTGAGGCACGCATACACCGCCGACTGGCCAGTCCCCAAAGTCACTTGGCCGAACCACAGGACTTTGGCCGAAGGTGCCCAAGCCATCAGCGCCAGTCCGCTGCACCAAACGGCGATCAACCCCGTGAGCACCAGATGCACGCCCACCGCATCGGCGGCGATCGCCAGCGGGAATTGAAACAGCGTGTAGCACGCCGCGAAGTCGCTATCAATCCGTCCCAGATCGGTCTTACTCAACCCCCATTCCTTCGGCAGCACCGGTTTGATGAACCCGAAGACGTAGCGATGCAGATACAGCAACGCCGAAGTCGCAAACGCCAAAGAGAACACGCTCCAGCGAACATTCGTCGGCACAGGCTGTTGAGCAACGGTCACGGGGCGATCTCCATTGCCAATGTTGGAAGACAAAGGCCCGACGAATCGAAGGAGACGACGAATGAGGACCGGCATTCGTCGTCTCCTTCGATTCGTCGGGCTCCCCTCAACCTACTGATTGATCTTCGGCTTCATTTGCTCAGCCAACGTTTTTCGGAACGCCTTCTGTTTTAGTTCGACATAGCCACGATAGCCGTCGGGATCGATGAACGGATTCTTCTCAGCGTCTTTCAAACGCTCGTGCTTGGCGATCATGCCGTAGTACTCGCCGTGCGCTCCCAGAAAGATGTCACAGCGCAGCGATTTCAGAACCTCAAACGTCTTGGCGAAGTCGGCAGTGATCTCCGGATAGTCATTGTTGTCGACCAGTTGGTATCCCGGATTGACGTTGGGGCTGCCGATGACGACGACGTTGTAATTCTTGTCCCCCTCGGTGACGCGCCAGGCCCAGGTCGTGCAGCCGCGCGTATGGCCGGGCGTTAGCCGAGCCACCAGTGTCGTGCCGCCGAGTGTCACTTCCTCACGATCCTTGAGAACGCGATCCACTTCGCACTCCTTCCAGCGGCTGTCCTCATAGAGGTACTGCCCCTTGCCTCCCGATGCGATCACACCATCGTCGCCGCGCATGACGTAGACTTTCGCCCCCGTCAGTTCTTTCAGCAGTGCGTGTCCGGCGACATGATCGGAATGAGCGTGACTCGCCAGAATGATCTTCATATCGCGCATCTTGAAGCCGAGCGACTCGACCGACGCACGGATCAGCGGCACGGTTTCCTCGAAGCCGCTGTTGATCAGGATGTGCCCGTCAGGCGTCGTGATCAGATAAGTCGCCAACGCCTTCGAGCCAACGTAATAGACATTGCCAACGACACGATGCCCCGGAAACGCATCGTCCGCGTGGGCCGAACGACAGAACAGCACCGCAATCGCGACGAGGATGAAAGTCCGCATGAGTACGCCTCCCGGGATTCGAGTTTCGATCACAAACTTCGCGCGATCAGTGTATTGGGCCGGCACGGCGAATTCCCATGCGCACACGGATGCGAGCGGCGCACACGGATGGAAGCGGCCTCATTACTGTCTTCATCCGTGTGCGCCTCTCGCATCCGTGTGCGAAGCCATCTTCTATTTCGAGACCAAAGACAACCCCGCGTTAGTCATTGCCAACTCACCAGCAACCGTTTGAAATCCCCGCCATCATGAAACAGCACTCCTTCTCAACCGTCGCGGCATTGCTCTTCGCAACGTCGCTCATCGCCCCCGCGATCACCAAGGCTCAAGCCCCCGACCCCAAAGGGATCGAGTTCTTCGAGCAAAAGATCCGCCCGGTATTGGCACAGCATTGCTACTCGTGCCATTCGGACGAGGCTCGCGCCGCCAAAAAGCTGAAGGCGAAACTGTACCTCGATTCGGCCGAAGGACTGCTGGACGGTGGCGAGAGTGGCTCGGTCATCGTCAAAGGCAAAGGGGCCGACAGTCTGCTGGTCAAAGCGCTGAAGTACGACGGATTGGAGATGCCGCCAACCGGAAAGCTGTCGGACGAAATCATCGCCGACTTCACGAAGTGGATCGACATGGGAGCTCCCGATCCGCGTGAAGGTCGCAAGCCGGGAGCGGCCAAGCGAGTGATCAACCTCGAAGAAGGCCGCCAGTTCTGGTCGTTCCAGCCATTGAAAAGCATCACCCCACCGGACGTGAAGAACGCCGACTGGAACCGAACGGCCATCGACCGATTCGTCGCGGCGAAGCACGAAGAGAAAGCTCTGCGTCCCAATGGACCCGTCAGCAAAGAAAAACTGATCCGTCGCGCGTATTTCGATCTCATTGGTCTGCCACCCACTCCGGAACAGATCGCGGCGTTCGTGCAGGACGCCTCGCCAAATGCCTTCGAGAAAGTCGTCGACGAACTGCTGCAATCCGAACGCTACGGCGAGCGTTGGGGCCGGCATTGGCTGGACGTCGCGCGGTTTGCCGAGAGCGGCGGTTATGAGTTCGACGGTTTCCGCCCCGGCGCGTATCACTACCGCGACTGGGTCATCCGCGCGATCAATGGCGACATGCCCTTCACCGAGTTCGTGCGGATGCAGATCGCCGGCGACAAGCTCTTGCCGGATGACTATCGCGGAGCGGCCGCCACCGGTTTCCTGGTCGCCGGACCGTATCCCGGCCAGATCACCGCGAAGACCGTCGAGCGGATTCGCTACGACCAGCTCGACGACATGATCATGACGATCGGCGGTTCGATGCTCGGCCTGACGCTCGGCTGCGTCCGTTGCCACGAGCACAAGTACGATCCGATTCCGGCGCAGGATTATTACGGCGTCGCATCCTCGCTGGCGCGAACGGCGCACGGTTCAAAAACGTATGACCCCGATCCGGCGGCGACTCAACGAGCGGTCGAAAAGCACCGCGCGGATGGCGAGCCGCTCAATGCGGCTCTCAAGAAGTTCGCATCAGAAGAACTGCCGAAACGATTTGCCGAATGGCAGAAGACGGAACTCGCCAAGCAACCGGAGACACCGCGCTGGCAAGTGCTCGAACCGGTGACGGTCGAAGCCGAACGATCCTGGTTGAAGATGCTCCCCAACGGGATCGTGGCCCACGACGGAACGTTCGCGATCGAATCCAACGCTCGCCGCCGTCCCCGCGCCGCGCGTGCGGCCGAGGAATACACCGTTACGACGCACACGTTTCAGAAGAACCTCACGTCGTTGCGGTTCGATGCCTTCACCGAGAAGTCGCTTCCGAAGCGCGGCCCCGGAGTCAGCGGCGACGGCAGCTTTGAATTGCTGGAGATAAAGGTCACAGCCCGCCCACTCGATCGCGCGAACCTTTCGGCGAGCCAGAGGGCGTTAGCCCCTGGACAGAGCGATCAAGCGGAATCGTCCGGGGGCTTACGCCCTCCGGCTCGCCAAGATTCTGACAAGCCGATTGAACTGAAACTCAAACCGGTCTTTGCCGCATTCGAAGATAAGGACCAGCCGCTGGCCAACGTCTTCGATGGCAAACCCGCAACCGCCTGGGTCGTGCGAGCCAATGCCGGCAAAGACAACGCGGCGATCTTCGAGATTGAAGGAGGACTTCCGGGCTTTGCGAGCGGCACCGAACTGACTTTCGAGTTGAACTTTCGCGATCTCGGAATCGGCCGCGTCCGGTTCGCGATGAGCACGGAAGCGAACCCAGCCACCTGGGCGGGCGACGTCGCTCCGCAGCATCTCGCGGAGATCCGTGCGACGTTGGCCGCCAACAACAATCTGATTCCTGAAGCCGCTCGCGAGCCGCTCGCCCGCTGGTTCAGCCCCTTCGATCTTGAGACCGCGAAGGTCTTCAATACGGTGCGCGATCACGTGAACCGCGAACCGCGACCGTCGCTGACGGAGGTCTACACCACGATTCCTGGTGGGCAGGATGTCTTCCTGCTGCGGCGCGGTGAGGTCGACAACAAGCAGGGCAAGGCCGAACCGAGCTTTCTCCAAGTCGTCGCGACCGCCGCCGACAAAGAAGCTCGCTGGTTACCGAAGCCAGCGGCTGGCCAACCAGCAATCGACCCGCGCATCGGATTGGCGAATTGGATGACCGATGCCGAATTTGGAGCGGGTGCGCTGCTGGCTCGCGTAATGGCCAATCGGCTGTGGCAGCATCATTTCGGCGAGGGGATCGTCGGCACCTCGAACGACTTCGGAGCACAGGGCGAGCGGCCCACGCATCCGGAACTTCTCGAATGGCTCGCCGCCGAATTCGTCAAAGGAGGCTGGAAGCTCAAGCCGTTGCACAAAGCGATGATGCTCACGGCGGTCTATCAGCAATCCAACGACGTCTCGCCGGACAACCTGAAGATCGACTCGCAGAACCGATACCTGTGGTATCACAAGCCTCGTCGCCTGGAAGCCGAAATCATTCGCGATGCGCTGCTGGCCGTCGGTGGCTCGCTCGACACGACGATGTACGGCCCCAGTCTGCTCGACAACACGCCGCGACGCAGCGTCTACCTGCGCGTGAAACGCAGCGAACTGATTCCGTTCATGACGATGTTCGACGCCCCCGAACCAACGCAAAGCATCGGCGAACGGATCAGCACGACGCTGCCGACGCAGGCATTGACGATGATGAACTCACCGTTCGTCCGCCAGCAGGCCGAGAAACTGGTCGCCCGCATTCGCCCCACTGCCGACGTCCCCCTCGAAACCGCCGTTGATCGAGCCTACCAATTTGCGTTCGCACGGTTGCCCTCGAAAGAAGAACGCGACCGGATGCTCGCCTTCATCACTCAACAGACCGATGCCAACCCCAACATCACCCTGACCGAATTCTGCCAAGTCTTATTCTGTCTCAACGAGTTCGTTTACGTGGACTAGAAGAAGGATGGCAAAATCATGGTTCACAAGATCATGTCTTTATGATTCTGTGATCCATGAATTTGCCAAAAACAAACATGATTCAACTCCCCTCACGCCGCCGCTTCCTCCAAGACAGCGGCCTCGGATTCGGTTCCCTGGCACTCGCGTCTCTTCTCAACCAAGAGACAAACGCGAATCCACTGGCTCAGAAGCAACCGCAGTTCGCGGCGAAGGCCAAGTCCGTCATTTGGCTCTTCATGACCGGTGGTCCTTCGCAAGTCGACACCTGGGATTACAAACCGGAACTGCAAAAGCGGGACGGCCAAGATCTTGCCGGAGCCGATCCGAAGACCGGCTTCTTCACGACCAGCGGCAAGTGCCTGAAGTCGCCGTTCGAGTGGCGGCAGCACGGCGAGTCAGCCACCTGGGTTCCGGACATCTTTCCGCACCTGTCGCAACACGTCGATGAGATGACCTTCATCCACTCGATGTATCTGCGGCAGAACAATCACGCTCCGGCGGCCATCGAATTGATGTGCGGCACCAACCGACCCGGCCTGCCAGCGATGGGAGCCTGGATGACTTACGGACTCGGTGCCGAGAACCAGGATCTCCCTGCCTACGTCGTGCTGCATGACACTCGGCCGCGCGGCGACGACCAGATCTGGTCGGCTGGTTTCTTGCCGAAGACGTATCAGGCGCTGACGCTCGACGCCCGCCGCAAAGAGGCGATCGACAACCTCGCCCGCGACGGCAAACACAGCGACGCGCAACAGCGAGCACAACTCGAATTGATTCGCACGTTGAACCAGGAGCACGCCGCGACTCGCGCGACGCAAGCCGACCTCGCCGCGCGGATCAACTCCTACGAACTGGCCTATCGCATGCAGATGGCCGCTCCTGAAGCGCTCGACATCGCGAAAGAGTCCGAAGCGACTCACAAGCAATACGGCATGGACCAACCCGAATGCGCCACGTTCGCGCGGCAATGTTTGATCGCTCGGCGATTGGTGGAGCGAGGCGTTCGCTTCGTGCAGATCTTCGCCGGCAAAGGGGTCGGCGGTGACGGCAGCGTCAACGATGTGCCGTGGGATTGCCATTCCGACTTGCAGACGAATCACCGCTCGAACGGCCTGCACACCGATCAGCCGGCCGCCGCGTTGCTGGCCGATCTCAAGACGCGCGGCTTGCTGGAAGACACGCTGGTCATCTGGGGCGGCGAGTTCGGCCGCACGTCAGATTCGCAAGGAGCCAAGGGCCGAGACCACAACCCGAACGGCTTCACCATCTGGATGGCCGGCGGCGGCGTGAAGCGCGGTCTGCATTACGGAGCGACCGATCCGTTCGGCTACAAAGCGGTCGAGAAGAAGGTCCACGTCAACGATCTCCACGCCACGCTGCTGCACCTGATGGGGCTCAACCACGAGGAACTGACCTATCGCTTCAACGGCCGAGATTTCCGACTGACCGACGTTGCCGGAAGCGTGATCAACGAGATTCTCGCGTAATTCGCAACGAAGAAACCCCACTGAGCTTGCCTCAGTGGTTCACGGGCTTCTGCACTACGCACGCGAGTGTTCGCCGTGATTCGGACGTAGTGCAAAAGCCCGCAAGCCACTGAGGCAAGCTCAGTGGGGAGTGCTTGATTGAAGCGCGATCACACTTCGGCCAGCGGCGCGGAGGCATCTCCCAGTTTTTCGGCGTGCAGCCCGGACTTGTTCATCAGCGAGAGGAACAGCCGACACATCTGCCGATCGGGTTTGCCAGAGTAGTCGAGCACTCGGCCACCCTTGATCTGGCCGCCCGCACCGCCGAGCACGACCACCGGTAGCTGCGTCGCGTCGTGATGACCGGTCATCATGCTCGAGCAATACATGATCATCGAGTTGTCGAGCAGAGTGCGTTCGCCTTCTTGGATCGCGTCCAGCTTGCGGGCGATGTAGCCAAGTTGCTCCAGGAAGAACCGATTGACCTTCAGCCAGTCGGCTCCGTCCGAATGCGACAGCAAGTGGTGGATCATGTAATCGACATTGAGGTTCGGGAACCGCAGCGACGAGTGATCGTTGTTGAGCTTCAGCGTGCAGACCCGCGTCGTGTCGGTCTGGAAGCCAAGCACCAGGATGTCGCACATCAACTTCATGTGCTCGGCAACGTCCTGCGGAATGCCGTCGGCCGGACGCGGGATGTTCGGCTTGTCGAGCGTTGGCCGCCAACCTTGCAGCTCGCCGCGCTTGCCGGATTGTTCGATGCGCTGTTCGACGTCGCGCACCGAATCGAGGTACTCGTCCAGCTTACGTTGATCGTTCTTGCTGATGTCGCGCCGCAGGTCACTCGCATCGGCGAGTACTGCGTCGAGCACGCTCTTGTCGCCGCGTTGCACTTCGTCTTTGAAGAGCCGATCGAAGGCGAGTGCGGGATAAACCTCCAGCGGAGTCGGCGTGGTTGGCGAGCTCCACGAGATGTGCGAGCTGTAAAGCATCGAATAGTTTTTGTGGACCGACGGATTCGCCTTTTCGCAGCCGAGCACGAGGCTGGGCACCTTCGTGTTGCGCCCGTACTTCTGAGCGATAAGTTGATCGAAGCTGGTCCCCGACCGAATCTCGCCGCCCGGCGCAAGCGGTGCCCCCGACAACAGATTGCCGGTCTGGGAGCTGTGAATGTTTCCCTTCAAAGCCTGCTCGTTGTAAAGCCCGCGAATGAACAGCAACTTCTGGCGGAAGTCGTGCAGCGGAGCGAGCACTTGGCCCAACTCCATGCCCGACCCTTCTCCCTTCGCCCACCATTCCTTGCTGTGGAACCCGTTGCCGGAGAACAACACCGCCGTGCGAATCGGAGCCTGACTGGCTCGCTTGCCAGCTTCGTCGTCACCCCACACCGTCAGCGACTCGAACCACGGCAAGGCCATCGAGACTCCGACGCCTCGAAGAAACGTTCTGCGGGAGAAGTGATTCATGGTTCATTCCTTGTGAGGAGGACGATTGCCAAACGGCGAGGGAGTATAGCCGGGATCGAATGCCTGCGGACAATCTGAAAGTATCGGATGAGGGAGCCCGACGAATCGAAGGAGACGACGAATGATTTGCTTATTCGTCGTCTCCTTTGATTCGTCGGGCACCTCTTTCTTCATTCTCCATTCGCAACACGAATCTTTGTGAACTGCGGACTTTGCACAATCGCCTCAATCGCAACGCTCATCCGGTAGCCGTTCGCTTTCAATCGGACCTGAATCTCGTCGAGCAGCGGTTCGTCGGAGAGTTCCACGGCTCGGCCGAGGGCGTAGCCCAGCAGCTTGCGGCAGAACTGCCGGACGAAGTCGTCGCGGCGAGTGGTGAGCAGATACGACCGCAGTCCGTCGAGTCCATTGATCTCGGTGCCGTCCAGCAGTTTCGTGCGGGTGTCGATGGGCGGTTGAACGGCCGCGCGGGAGCGGCCGATGCCGTCGAAGTTCTCCAACGAAAACCCAAACGGGTCGATGCGCGCGTGACACTTCGCACAGGCGGCGACTGAGCTGTGCTTCTCGATCAGTTGCCGCTCGGTCAATCCGGCCGGGACGACATCAGGGAGTATCGGCACCCCTTTCGGAGGCTTCGGCAGCTTTTCGTGGAGCAGCACTTCGCTGACCCAATTGCCGCGCAGGATGGGGCTCGTGCGGGATGCTCCGGATTGCTTCGACAGCGTGCTGGCCATGCCGAGGATTCCGCCGCGGCCGTGCTGTTTGATGCCATCGACGCGCCGCCATTCCGATCGTAGGTCAGCCTTTCCAGGCTGACTGTCAGGCTGAAAAGTCTGACCTACGGGGATGCCGTAGTGCTTCGCGAGCTCTTCATTCACGAACGTGTGATCGGCGTCGAGCAGTTCCAAAACCGAGCCGTCGCGTTGCACCAGATCCATGAAGAAGCGGATCGACTCTTCATACATCGCGCCGCGCAGGCCGTTGAAAGTTGGGAACGTGGCTTCGCTCTTTTCGTCGTGCGTGTCGAAGTCGTAGATGTGCAGCCATTGGCAGGCGAACTCGGTGGCAAGCCGGCGGACGCGAGCGTCTCGCGACATGCGGCGAGTTTGCGCGGTGAGCGTTTCCAGTTCGTGAAGTTTTTTGCTGGCGGCGACTTCGCGAAGTTCGGCATCGGGGACCGACGACCAGAGGAAGAAGCTGAGTCGCGTGGCGAGTTCGTCGTGGCCGATGCTGCTCGCATTGGCACGGACGCTGGCAGCGTCTGCCACGGGACGTTCGGGGCGATACAGAAACTCTGGCGAGACGAGCACTCGTGCGAGCAGCAAGCGGATCGCATCGTCGTGCGCGAGTTCTTGATCTCGCAGCGAGCGATACAGCGCACGCAAACCGACCGACTCGGCCTGCCGCAGCGGACGGCGGTAGGCTCGCGCGGCGAATTCCAAAACAGACTCGACGTGCTTCGGTTCGGTCTCCACCAGCCGACGGCGGAACGATTCGGCCCGTTCGCCGAACGGCTTTCGCAGCGGTTCAAAGACCTTGGGGTCGGCGTCTTGAGTCGCGTATTGGATGAGTTGCTCCAGCGCATCGACCAGCGTCAGCGCGTCGTAACTGACGAAGTGCATTTCATCCCACAGCCGGTCAAGCCGCGCAGCCTCGGCATCGTTGAGCATCAGCCGGCGGAGGTGATCATCCTCGCGATAGAACAGCGTCAGCGTGACGACCTCATCGACCGGCACGATCTTCGTGTAACACAGAGCGGCCGGGAACCAGCGGCGGAACTCGTCAAACGAGGTTTCGATTCGGCGTCGCGCGGCGCTGCCCTCGTTGACCACAATCGGGGTCGTGTGCGACACGCTGCGGTTGTTGGAAGTCCACGGGCCGTTCGCGTTGGTTTCGATCGCGGCAGTTGCTTGCAGTCCCTTCGCGGTCTCCGGCTTCGTGGTCAGGACTTGAAACTGCACGCTTCCCTCTTTGCCAGTCTCGGCATGCAGCGAGCCAGTTGTGACGAACTCCGCACCGGCCACGAGGTCCGCTGGGAGTCGCACTTCGATCACGGACGGCGCGGCCACGCAGAGGCTCGCGGCTTCGACCGTAGGTTGGGACTCTGTCCCGACCGCTTTGGTCTTTCCCTTTGTGTCACCATCCACCTCGTTCGTTGATTTGGCGTTCGGGTCGGGACGGAGTCCCAACCTACGGGGATGCTTACCAAACATTCCCGGATCAAGACCGAGCTTGCTCTCTTTGTCATCGTTCGCACCACTAGCCGGTGGAGCCGAAAGAGCTTTCAACGCCGATGCGAGCAACGGTCCTCCGAGAGACGTGAGTTGCCGATACAGCACGATGTCCGGTGATTCCTTCGGCAACGACGACACGCCCCCTTGCAGCAATCGTTGCACTTCGTCGGCGAGCCGTTGCTTCTCTTCGACACTCGCGGCCGACTGCCAGCGAGCCAGCACCGAACCCGCCGCGATGACGTGACCGGTCGAGCCGTTCGCCGGCTCGGAATAGAAGTGCCAGACGTCCGCGTTGCCGTGCGAATCCTTATGCGGATTGCCGGCAAGAATCTCCGGAGAGAGCTCGCGGCCGAGATTCCATTCGCGCGTGCCGTCATTCATTGTGAAGTCGATCGCGGTCAGATCGCACGAGTGATTGCCGTCGCGCGGACCAATCACCAGCGACACGAGATCGCCCGACCGCACCGCGATCTTTTCGAGCGGGCCAATCTTCACCTTGTTCGGCCCCTGAGCCGTACCCGCCGCCAGCCGTTGCCGCGAATTGCCGCGTCGCAGTTCGAGCGACCAGACGACACCGTTGCCGCATTCCGGGTGAGCGTGCTGCACCTGACCTTCGATGCGCAGCGTCGCCGCCGCCGGACTGCGCCAGCCGACCGCGACCGAGAGCGTCGGCGTCGGATGCACCGCAATGCTGTGCGGAGCCATGTTGCCGGGAATGCGCACGTGCTGATCGGACGAGTTCGCCACCACGCTGAGTGCCTCGTCGCCAACCCAGGCTTTGACGAAATCGTAGCCCGCTGAAGTCTCCGCCTTCCGCGCGATCGGCGCGCCGATCTTCGCCGCTCCGCCCGCGCCGATGCCGAGATAATCCAACCACGCTTCCAGTGCATCGGCATCGACTCCGTGCTTCTGTGCGAGTTGTTTCACATCGACTGCGTCTTGCGCCGTGCTCACATCCGTCGCTGCGGCGAGACACTTCGCCGCACTAGCGAACAATCGCTCGCGCCGTGCCGCGAGTTCGCGAGAGACCGGACGCACATCGCGCAACAACAAATCGGGCCGGCCCGGTGCAACGAATCGTGGACGTTCCCAGATCGCGAAGTCTTGTTCGTTGCCGTCCCCCGCGTCTCCGGCCGACAGATACAACACGACGTCCTGTCCTTCCGGAGCGGCCGGCAGCTTCAATTTGATTTCATGCCGCGCGGTAATCGGAGCGACCGGCTCCATCCACGCCTTCGGGCCGCCGACTTTGCCGATATGCCCGACGCTCGTGAACCGCCACAACGCCTGCTGCCACCGCGCGACTTCTGCCGCGAGTGCCGGTGCGTCCTCCGGTTTCGCGGTTTGCCAACGCGCTCGCAGTCCGTCGATCAACAGACTTCGCGCCGCCACTGTCGAAACAGGCGAGCGGGGGGCGTTAGCCCCCCGGTTCTGCGGAGACTCCACCGGGGGGCTGACGCCGCCCCGCTCGCCAAGTTCGTTCGTGGACGTCATTAGCTTCCACAACCCGCCGAGATACTTCGCACGCAGCCCGCGTTCGGTCGCGACCGCTTCGATTGTCTTTTTGCCGCTCTGCAAAGCATCTCGTTCGGCGAGCGTCGCCGCGAAATACTTTTCGATTGGCAGTCGTCCGCCAGCGTTCGTGTCGAAGACGATTCCTTGCAGGTTGACCTTCGAGCCTCCCTGACCGTCGGTGAACTCGCGATAGAACGCGCGAATCTCCGTGAGCAACGCCTCGGTCCAGTCCCGCCGAGTCGTGCTCGGTGAGAAGCGAATTCCGTCCGGCAAGAGGACCGCGTGCTCGGCGACGTCTTTGCCCGCGTCGAGATACTTCGTCAACAGCGACGGCGACATCACCAGCGCGTGCCCGGCGTTCGTGAACCCTTCCCCCGCCGCGCCATCGACCGGAAACTCACGCGCCGGCTGTAAGGATTCGACACCGGTCAGGTCGCGCAGCGCGTAGGTGTATTCGGCGTTGCTCAGCCGTCGCAGCACAACTGGTCCCGGATCGCCGGCGAATCGCTTGGCTTCTTCCTTCAAGTACCGCCGCACCCAATCGCGCAGCTTCGAGCGTTCGGCATCGCTGAGTTGTTGCTTCGCCTCCGGCGGCGGCATCTGCCCGCTGTCGAGCATCTCGCCGACTTTCTGCCAGGTGCGAACTTCTTTGCGGACGTCGCCGAAGGTGGCGAACGACAACAGATTGATCTCCGCCTCCGCCAGCTTCTCGGAATGACACTCACCGCACGTCCGCACCACGAGCGGTCGCACGTCGGTCGAATAAGTCTTGTCGAGAGCGCCGAAGTCAGGCTCCGCAGCGGCGGCCAGGTTGCAAGTCAGAGCCCAAATAAAACCGAGGTGCCAATATGAGAGCCGCATCGTCGTTTGTCCTTCATCTTTGGTCGCCGCGAATGGCCGACTCATTTTCGATTCGGCTAGGCAAGTCTCTGCGTTGATCGGCGGGCCGATGGTTTACAACAAGTCCCCAGGGACTACCAGCAGCAACATTGGGATGGGCTTCAATTGGCTGACAGAGAAATGGGGACAGAAAAAATTAAAGTCGAGTCCTCCGGGTCTCTATTGCGTGCTGGCGACCAGAGCTTTGCCGGGTTTTTCTGTCCCCATTTTTCTGTCAGCTTGCAGCTCCCTCAAAACCAAGTCTGTCGGCTGTAATCCCGGTAGCCTCCGTTGACAGAACCGGACGCTCGGACGAACGTGGCTCGCCGCTACGAGAGGTTTCGCGTGTGATTCGCGACGGCTTTGTGATGGAGAGAGAACCATGATGACTTTGGCTCGCGCTGCGTTGGTTGGGCGGATCGCGATCACCGTGATGACGGCCATGATTGCTTCACCTGCGGCATTGGCTCAAACGCCGAATCCCGAATTCACGCACGCGCTGCCGATGGCGATTCAACGCGGAGCCACCACCGACATCACCGTCTTCACATACCCGAATCAGAAGAAAGGTTTCGCGGGGACGTTCGCCGTGCTGTTTCAAGGCGAGGGGATACGGGCCGAGATCATTCCGCATGGCGAAAAGGATCCTGTGGATCAACTCAAGCTGAAGGTCACGGCTGATGCGACGACCGCGCTGGGATCGCGCGAGTTTCGCGTCGCGGCGGCGAATGGAGCTTCAACCTGCGGGCAATTGCTGGTCGTCGATGGCCCGGTGGTGGTCGAGCAAGCCGAACCGCACGCCGATCGGGAGAAAGCTCAGCAGCTCGTCATTGGGCAGACCATTTCCGGCCAGTTGACGGCGCGCGAGCAAGTCGATGTCTACAAGCTGACGGCGGTGGCTGGGCAGTCGGTGACGTTCGCGATGCACTGCTTCCGGTTCTTTTACAAACGGCACAATCAGTTCGATCAGCTCGATCCGATTCTGGTCGTCAGCGACGCGACCGGCCGCGAACTGTCATCCAACGACGATTTTCATTTCGCGGACTCGCTGGTGAACTACAAGTTCGAACAAGCGGGGGATTACTTCGTGACCGTCCGCGATGTGGACTTCAACGGGACCGCGTCGTTCACTTACGTGCTGCAAACGACCGACCGGCCGTTCGTCACCGCTGCGTTTCCGCTGGCGGTCTCGCCGAGCGGGCCGATGTCGTTTCAAGTCGCTGGCTTCAACCTTACAACGCCGACGGCTGAGCTGGTGCCGAACTCGTTACCGAATCCGCTGCCGGTTGGCCGTTATTCGGCCCAGTTGTCTCCCGGTTCGCCGGCGTTCAATCCGGTGCTGCTCGAAGTGACCGACTTGCCGCTCGTCGCTGATGCGGAGCCGAATGACAAGCCGGAACAAGCTCAAGCGGTCTCGGTTCCGCAAGCGATCAACGGCCGCATGGACCCGCCGAACGATATCGACAGCTACGCGCTAACGATGAAAGCAGGGCAGACCGTGCGCTGCGAAGTTCGAGCCCGCCGTAATGGTTCGAGCCTCGACTCTACGCTCCGCGTGCTCCACCCGACGGCCGGAGTCATCGCGACGAACGACGACATTCATCCGAGCACGAAGGACTCGATGCTCGTCTTCTCGGCTTCGGTCGATGGCGTTTACACGATTCAGATTCGCGACCTGCTCAATCGAGGCGGCCCGACGTTCGGATACATATTGTCCGTAAAGCCGGAAGTCGCTGACTTCACCGCACAGTGCGACGAAGACCGAGCGGGGCTTGGTCCCGGCACGAATTTTCCCTGGTATGTGAAGCTCACGAAGACCGGCGGCTTCAACGTGCCGGTGGAGGTTCGTGTCGAAGGCTTGCCCGCCGGAGTCACTTGCTCGCCGCTGACGATCCCGGCTCACGCCACCGACGGAGTGCTGATCCTGCAAGCGGCCGCCGATGCGAAGCCAGTTGCGTCGCTGGTGAAAGTGATTGCGAAAGCGACGATCCCCGGTGCCGAAGGTCAGCCGCCGCGCGTCATTGAGAAGCTTGTCGAACCGCTCACCGAGATGGAGATGCCCGGCGGAGGACGGATGGCTTCGCCGGTCGAGACTCAGATGGTTTCCGTCTGTTCCATCTTCGACATCGCCGCTGTCCGCGTCACTCCGACGGAGTTGACGCTCAAGCCCGGCGAGAAGGCCACGATCGAAGTCGAGATTCAACGCCGAGAGAACTACAAGGACCGCCTGACGCTCGACGTGATGCTGCAACATCTCGGCCAAGTCTTCGGCACGCCGTTGCCGCCGGGCGTGAAGATGGTCGATGCCGGAGCCAAGATGTCGCTCGATGCCAACGAGTCAAAAGGGCGCGTTGTGATCGAAATCGCTCCAGATGCCAAACCGGTTGAGCGCTTACCGCTCAGTATCAATGCGAATGTCTCGATCAGCTTCACTCAAAAGCGACCGTATGCCAGCCCGCCGATTTGGCTGACGATCAAAGCTCCCTGACGTCATCGAAGCCAAGCCGAGCTCATTCGTTACGAGCGATTGCGATCGCCCCAGTGTTGCTCGGCTCACGATGCAGTCTGCCGCAGTTCCGGTCAAAGTTGCCGAATGAGTCGGCGAATTGCCTAAGAAATGCGGCAGATCTTGTTTTGGAATTCCCGCGACTGCTTCGTGGGGAAAAATACGGGTCGTCGATGGCCGGCTCAGCTCCTGCGATTTTTCCGTGGAGAACTTTGGACTGGCCTTTTCGAGTCCCATTTGTGAAGGATTGGATCATGATCAGGAACGTAATTCTTGCAGTGGCCGTCGTGTCGAGCCTTGTGGCCTCGACGGCTCAAGCCGATCACCGACGCGGAGGCTCGCGAGGTGGCGTCGGCTTTGGCGGCATCGGCATTGGCGGCAGCGGCTTTCAACTGAACATCGGCCGTGGCGGCTATGGCTACGGCCGCGGCTACGGGGGATACGGCTATGGATCGGGCTACGGAAGTTACGGTTCCGGCTTCGGCTCGGGCTATTACTCGAGTCCGAACTATTACTACGACCAATCGTACTCCACGCCGTACTACTACACTCCGAGCCAAGTCTATACCGGCACCACGATCGTCCCTGCCGGGCCGCAAGCTCCGATGTTTGACGGCGGTTCCATCGTGCTGACGAATCCGGCCACGAACAGCGCGACCGTCGAATATGCTCTGAACGGTCAGCCGTTCGCGATGAAGCCCGGTCAGTCGCAGCGGTTCACTCACGAGCGTGATTGGATCGTGGAGTTCAACCGCGGCGGCGACAGCAACGTCGCGACGTACAGCCTCAAGTCGGCGACCTACAAGTTCAAACCGACAGCCCTTGGATGGGAACTGTTTGAGCAAGCGGAACCACAACCGTCCGTCGGTGCCTTGCCTCCGGCCCCTGCCAACGATGCCGCTCCCGTGAAATCCGTCGAACGGCCGCGCTCGGTCAACCCACCGCCGCCGCCAGTGCCCGAAGCGGACGAACCGAAATCGCCAGCGATCACCAGCCCGTCGAGCGATTCAGCGGCGGTCATCCGTCCGCGCCAAGTTCCACAACCCTGACGCTGAAGTCCTTCAATAACACCAAAGCCCGGCCGTTCCGAACGACCGGGCTTTTTTCGTGGATTGGCGACCTTCAGCGCAAATACGTCTGCAACCACTCCGCGATTCGCTCGAACGACTCCGGCGAGATCGAATGCCCCTGCCGATGATTGAGCAATCCCAGTCGAGTCGGCTCGCCATACAACCGCCACACGGGCAGCGATTCTTGAAGCAGCGGCCAACTTCGATCCCCGTCCGCCGCGCCGCCGCCCGATTCGCCGCCAAGGATCAAGAATGGCCGCGGTGCGATCAGCGCCAACAGTTGATGATGATTGAGAGGAAAGTTTTCATCACGGATCGCGGGACCGAGATACCACGGCGCGTCCCAGTTCGTGGATCGAAACCCGGTCCCCCCTTCGCTCGCCACCGCCGCTTTGATCCGCTCATCAAATGCCGCGAGATACAACGCCTCCTTCGCACCCAGCGAATGCCCAACCGCACCGATCCGTTTCGCGTCCACTTCCGGCAGCGAGACCAAAACATCGACGCCGCGCACCGCGTCGTACAACATCTTCGCCATGCCGAGCGACTGCGGATGCCGCTCGCGATGCTTGGCCACCGCGTCGTTGTAGTCCTTCACGCTCTGCCACAAGAAACAGCGCGGACAGAACACGACGAACCCGCGCTTCGCCAGCTTCACTCCGATCTGCATCGACTCCGGCCCGCTCACGCCAGCGACTTCGTCGATGCTGGCGTTCGTCGTCTGATGCAACGCGACGATGCCCGGACGCGGTTTTGTCTCGTTGTTGTTGGCGAGGGGCTTCAGCAAGTAACCCTCCACCAACAAGCCCGGCTCCCCTTCGTACCGGACCAAGGTTCGCTGAATCCCGTCCAGCGACTCCGTCTTGAGCACATCCAACTTCACCGCCGGCCGAGGCTCCGGCATCGGGCCGAGAAACTTCCGCCACTCGTCACGGACTTTCGTTCGCTGCCGTTCCCAACCTTCGCGAGCCGTGATCGCTAGGCCGTCGGTATCGACCAGAAGCGGGACTAACTTGCCAATCCTTTCACGCGGAGGATTGGCTGGAGCCTTGGTCACTTCCGAAAGCCACGAAACATCGGCTCCGCGTGCGGAGCCGAGACACACACTCCCGATAACAGCAGCAGCCACGATCCAAGTTCTTGCCATCAGCGTTCTCCTTGATCTGCGTCTCTGGTGGCTTGGCATTCTGTCGATCCACCGATCAACTTTCACTGCCTTGCCGTCTGCGTGGTGGGCGATACTCTAAGCCCCGTTCGCTTCGCCGTCAGTCATTTTGGAAAGGCACCCCGATGCGCGATTTTGAGTATGAAGCCCCCACGACCCTCGCCGCCGCGATTGAGCTGGTGGCCAAACACAACGGCTCGGCCCGCTGCTTGGCCGGCGGAACCGATCTGATCGACCAAGTTCGAGTCGGCCGACTGACTCCCGACCTGCTGATCGACGTCAAGAAGATCGCCGAACTCAACGTGCTGGAACACGCCGCGACCGGCCTTCGACTCGGAGCGGCCGTGCCGTGCTATCAGGTTTACGGGCACTGCGGCATCGTGTCGGATTATGCCGCTCTGGCCGACAGTTGCCGCATCATCGGCGGCGTGCAGATTCAAAGCCGAGCCTCCGTCGGCGGCAATCTTTGTAATTCCGGCCCGGCCGCGGATTCGACGCCGTCGCTGATTGTGCTCGGAGCGGTCGCCGTGATCGCGGGACCGAAAGGCCGACGTGAAGTCGCCGTTGAAGAATTCTGCACCGGTCCCGGTAAGAACGTCTTGCAGCCGGGCGAACTACTCGTCGAAGTCAAATTCCCCGCGCGAGCAGCGAACAGCGGCTCACACTACCGCCGGTTCATTCCGCGCAACGAAATGGACATCGCCGTCGTCGGCGTCGGAGCCAGCGTCGTCTTGAATGACGCGAAAGACAAATTCGTCTCGGCCCGCATTGCTTTGGGTGCAGTCGCACCAACGCCACTATTCGCGAAGGCCGCCGGCGATGCACTCGCCGGACAACCCATCAACGATGAGTCGATCGCGAAAGCCGCCGCTGCCGCTCGCGCGATCGCGGTGCCCATCGACGACATGCGTGGCACGAAAGAATTTCGTTTGCACATCACTGGCGTGCTGACGGAACGAGTCCTCAAAGCTGCTGTCGCGCGTGCTCGCGGTGAAAGCGTTGATTGCAAAGTCGGACATTGAAAGCGAGGCGTCACATGCAAATGACATTGGAACCTTGGAATGGTGGATTGGGTTTGCGAATTCCCGATTCGCTGGTGACTGCGGCACGGCTCAGACCGGAATCGATCGTGGACATTGATGTGCAAGACGGACGACTCGTGGTGACGTCCCGTAATTCGACAAGCAGTCGATTGAACGACTTGCTTGCGCAGGTCACTGAGGACAATCTGCACGAGGAATTTGCGACCGGTCCTGCCGTCGGGAGAGAAGCATGGTGATGTCGGCCGGCTACATCCCCGAGCGGGGCGATGCTGTCTGGATCACGCTCGATCCGCAAGCCGGGCACGAGCAGGCCGGACGTCGCCCTGCGTTGGTGCTGTCGCCAGCCGCTTACAACGGGAAAGTCGGGTTGGCGTTAATGTGCCCGATTACGAATCGTCAGAAAGGTTATCCGTTTGAAGTACCGCTGCCGCCGAACTTGGGCGTCACCGGTGTGGTCCTCTGTGACCAAGTGAAGTGCTTGGACTGGCGTGCTCGACAGATTGAGTTGATCGCTCATCTGTCGGAAACATTGCTGGCTCAAGTTTGGAACAAACTCGAACCACTTTTGCCCACTGCTTGATCCTGATCTCGATCATGGCGAAGAATCCTAACTCCGAAGGGTGTGACCAATGGCCAAGAAACGTGTCGTCACGACAACTCTTAACGGCAACCAAACCGACTTCCTCTGCGAGCCGCGTCAGACGTTGCTCGAAGTCTTGCGAGACAACATGGACCTAACCGGCACGAAGGAAGGTTGCTCGAACGGCAACTGCGGAGCTTGCACGGTCATCCTCAACGGCCGCCCGGTCGATAGCTGCCTCGTGCTGGCGGTCGAAGCTGAAGGGGCGACCGTTCGCACGATCGAAGGAGTCGCCACGGCGGCCGGGCTGGACCCGATCCAAAAGGCGTTCCTCGAAGGAGCCGCGTTGCAGTGCGGCATCTGCACTCCCGGCTTCATCATGCAGAGCGAATGGTTCCTGTCCCAAAACCCGAAGCCGACCGAGGACGAAATCCGCTTCAACCTCGCGGGCAATCTCTGCCGCTGCACCGGGTACGACAAAATCGTCCGAGCCGTCCAAGACGCCGCCACGCAATGGCAAGACCACTACATGAAGAACTGCCACGAGCGATCCTGCACTTGAGGTGAAGATCCCGCAGCCCACACATTGCAAATGACAACCTCAAACCGAGATCTGCGATGAAACCCCGCAAGCTCTTGGACAAACTCCTTTCCGGCTCGAGTAACATTCGCTTCGAGGAAGCGAAGCGAGCCGCAGAACTCTTCGGATTCCAGTTGGTTCGCGTGAATGGCAGCCATCACATTTTTCAGCATCCGGGAATCACGGAACTGGTCAATCTGCAAAACGTGAAAGGCCAAGCCAAGCCGTACCAAGTGGGCAGCTTCTCAAGTTGGTCGAGCAATACGATCTTCAGATGGGAGAGACCGAATGAAGGACTACCACATCAACGTCTTCTACAGCGAGGAAGACGAAGGCTACATCGCCGACATCCCCGACCTCGAATGCTGTTCCGCATTCGGCGAGACCCCAGAAACGGCATTAGGGGAAGCCCTGCAAGCCAAAGCCGCGTGGCTCGAAGCCGCCAAGATCGCGGGCAAACCGATTCCACCACCACGATATCGACCGTTGATTTATCAGCACGCGTGAGATTCCAGGAGGCTACCATGTCCATCGCCACTACAACCATCGAAGGCACCTATCACGCCGGCCATGTGGACCTCGACAAACAAGTCGATTGGCCGGAAGGCTGTCGTGTGCGCGTCGCCTTGGAACACGCAGCGACACCGGAATACGGAATGCGTGAAGAAGACTGGCCCGACACACCAGAGAACCGTGAGAAGATTCTGGCTCGAATGGATGCTGTCGAACCGTTGGAATTGTCGGAAGAAGACGAAGCTCGCATCACCGCAGTCCGCACCGAAATGAAAGCCAAGTCCATTGAGGCCATGCGGCAACTGATGGGACTCCAGCCATGAAGCGGTACTTGCTCGATACGGGCATCGCGAGCGATTACGTCAACCGCCGACTCGGCGTCTTTGACAAGGCGAATGCCATTGTGCGCGGAGGTTCTCGGATTGGCGTTTGTGTGCCGGTTTCGGGCGAACTCTTGGCCGGCATCGAACTCAGCGATACTCGCGAGCGGAACATGGAACGGCTACTTCGCTCGCTGAAGTCATTGCACATCTGGCCGTATGAATTTGCCGCAGCGAAGGAGTTTGGACGGCTTGTGGCCGTGCTCAAGCGAGCCGGTCGAACGATGCAACAAATCGACGTGCAAATTGCCGCGATCGCATTCACGCTCGGCGATTGCACGGTCGTCAGCAAGGACAGCGACCTCTCCGCAGTGCCAGGATTAAGCGTGGAAAACTGGGCCACAACGTCAGAGATTTCGAGGCGGTGAAGCGATGGATGGAACAGTTTGGTCAAGTGGAGGTCATCATCCAACATTTGGAATCCGTGTTGGCTTCACGAATCGAGATCAATACTTCCAGGAGAATTGGGAGACCATCGACGTTGAGATGGATGGCCAAATTCATGAATTCAAAATCACCGCCGGCTTCTGGAACAAGTGCCCGGAGTTTCGTGATCGCGGCGGACTGATTCGCGACTGGCTGGAACGACATAATTCACTCGATTGGCCGAAGGGACAACCTCCGGCCGTTACGCTGATACCGATTGGTCCACGACGATTTCGCTTGATCCCATAATTTGATTTCACAAGTAAAGGAAAACTCACATGGCCACAGCCACGAAATACAAAGTCATTGGCACTCGTCCGGTTCGACACGATGGCGTCGATAAGGTCACGGGGCGTGCTCGGTACGGGGCCGACACCAAGATTCAGGGGATGCTTTACGCGGCGATGCTGCGGAGCCCGCATGCTCACGCGAAGATCAAGCGAATCGACACGTCGAAGGCCGAGAAGCTGCCCGGCGTGCGAGCGGTCGTGACGACGAAAGACTTGCCGAATCCGGGAAACCGAATTGCTCAGCTTGGCGAGGGTGCCGTTTGCATGTCGCACCTCTCGCAGAATGTGTTGGCTCGCGACAAGGTGCTCTACAAGGGGCACGCGATCGCTGCGGTCGCAGCGGACAACATTCACATTGCCGAGGAAGCGGTGAAGTTGATCGAGGTCGAATACGAACTGCTGCCGGTGCTGCTCGATGTGCGCGAGGCGATGAAGACGTCGGCGATTGTGCTCAATGATGATGTGCGCTGCGAAGAGGTTGGAGCCGGCTCGACCGGAACGACGCCGACCAACGTCGCCAAGCATTTTCATTTCACGAAGGGAAACCTCGCCGACGGATTTGCGAAGGCGAAGATCGTTGTCGAGCGTGAATTCACGACCGGCACCGTGCATCAAGGCTACATCGAACCGCACGCTGCGACCGCTGTGTGGAACCCGGACAACCGCATCACGGTTTGGTGCTGCACTCAGGGATCGTTCACTGTGCGGCAACAGTGTGCTGAGTTGCTCGGCGTGCCGCTGGGGAACATCAAGGTCGTACCGACCGAGATCGGTGGCGGCTTTGGCGGGAAGATTTCCGTGTACCTCGAACCGGTCGCGTGTGCTTTGTCGAAGAAGAGCGGCAAGCCGGTGAAGTTAGTCATGGACCGAGCAGCCGTGCTCGAAGCGACCGGCCCGACACCCGCCTCGTACATGAAGGTCAAGATGGGCGTGGATGGCGACGGCAAGATCACCGCCGCGTCGGCCTACATGGCATTCGATGCCGGAGCGTTCCCCGGTTCGCCGATCGGCATGGCCGCGATGTGTGCCTTCGCCTGCTACGACGTGCCGAACGGCAGCGTGGATGGCTACGACGTCTGCGTCAACAAGCCGCGCACGAACGCCTATCGAGCCCCCGGCGCGACCAACGGAGCGTTCGCTGTCGAGACCGTCATCGACGAGATCTGTGAGAAGCTCAAACTCGACCCGTTGGACTTCCGCGCGAAGAACGCCGCGAAAGAAGGGACTCGCCGAGTCGATGGCCCGGTCTTCCCGCGCATCGGCATGTGGGAGACGGTGGACTACCTGAAGAAGAGCGAGCACTACTCGACGCCGCTGCCGAAGCCAAAGTTCGGAGGCAAGGTGGGTCGCGGAGTCGCGTCGGGCTTCTGGTTCAACTGCGGCTTGAAGAGTGCTACGTTCGCGACCGTCAACACCGACGGCAGCGTGTCGCTGTCCCTCGGCACGACCGACATCGGTGGTTCGCGAGCCAGCATCGCCATGCAGCTTGCCGAAACGCTCGGCCTGACGGCGACCGACATCAATCCGAACGTCGTGGACACCGACGCCGTCGGCTACAACGACGTCACCGGCGGCAGCCGAGTCACTTTCGCGACCGGCATCGCCGCGTACGAAGCGGGGCTCGACATCCAACGCCAAATGGTCCAACGAGCGGCGGTGTTGTGGGACGTTGATCCGAGCAAAGTCCGCTACGACGTCGCGACCGCTTCGCTCATCGGTCCCGAAGGGAAGTCGATCACGTTCAAAGCGATCGCCGAGCAGGTCAATCATTGCGGCGGTCCCGTCATCGGCCGCGGCTTCTCCTCCGAAGCCAACCAAGGGGGAGCCTTCGGCACGCACTGTGTCGATGTCGAAGTCGATCCCGAAACCGGCAAGACTCAAATCCTGCGCTATACGATCAGCCAAGACGTCGGCACCGCGATTCACCCCAGCTACGTCGAAGGCCAGTTGCAAGGTGGAGTCGTCCAAGGCATCGGCTGGGCGCTCAACGAAGAATATTTCTATGACGACAAGGGCGTAATGCGCAACGCGAGCTTCCTCGACTACCGCATCCCGACGATCTACGACGTCCCGATGATCGAAACGATCCTGGTCGAAGTCCCCGACCCCGAACACCCCTTCGGAGTCCGCGGCGTCGGCGAAGTCCCCATCGTCCCGCCACCTGCCGCAGTCGCCAACGCGATCGCCAACGCCGTCGGCGTCCGCATGGAGAAACTGCCGATGTCGCCGCCGAATCTGCTGAAGGAGATTCTGGCAAAGAAGTGACCGGGCAAAGTTACGTTTGGCAGTGAGGGGGCTGCGGTGAACCAAGCACAGCTACAAAAAATGGCTGAAGAGAGGCTCAAGGATGCCAAAACGCTCATCGACGGCAGCCGCTGGGAGTTTTCATACTATGCGGCGGGATACGCAGTCGAATGCGCGCTGAAGTCGTGTGTTCTTGCCCGCATGATCCACACCGCTTGGATTTTCGAGGACAAGTGGGAAGCGAAGAGTTGTCTCACGCACGAATTTGGCAAACTTGTTTTATTGGCTGACCTGATGGATCAACTCAATGCAAATCTGAAGATCAGCGCTGCGGCTGGAGGAGAGTTCGCGGCCAATTGGGCCACGACAGAGAAGTGGGCCGTCACAAGCCGATACGAGGCGAAAACAGAAGAAGACGCGAAGAAGCTATATGCTGCGATCGCCGATGAACCACACGGGGTGCTGCGATGGATTCGGACTTACTGGTAGAGAACAAGATCGAGGACGGGGCTGCCCTGATTCGCCAACTGATTCGTGACCAGTTCGAGGTCAGCGTGGCGTTCTGGGTCAAGCGCACCGAAGAGGGCCTGTGGTATCTCTATGTTGCCACAACTTCGGTAAAGGCGGAGAAACTGAATGAGGCATACCGAATCGTCTACGAAGCTCTGACGAAAATCCCTGACTGCTCGGTCTCGCCATCCGAGATCAAGGTCATCACCGGCACCGATCCGATTGCCGACGACGCAGTGGCGTTGCGTGATCGCAATCCGAGCAGAGAAGAAAAACGCTATCGCGGAAAACGCCTCGGCAACTTGGCCACCGAGGAATTGTGCATCTATCCTCGACGATTGCCCTTGGAAGTTCGTGAACTTCCCGATGGACCTTGGCAAGTCCTGATCTCTGAAATCGACGACGTCTGGCTCACATGCGATTCCGAGGATGATGCGCGGACAATCGCGAAGGCACGCGTCTTGGAGGAAGAGTCCTTGGGACGACTGAATTCGGGCGAACAATTTGCCGCTGAGCTTGAAAAGACGGCGGATGCCATGGAGAGATACCGTATGGGTTTCGGTTCTCGATTCCTGAGACGGCGTGCCGAAGAAGTGCGACAATAGAACAGACTTAGTGCGTTGGCCGAGGTCGTCCAAGACATCTAAAACGGACACATCTACCCCCATCATGGGAGAAACCCGATGCACGTTCGCTTCAAAATGTCTCGCGGCATGTTTTGCACATAAGTCGTCCTCGCCGTCCTCGCCGTCCTCGCTCAGTTTGTCGGCAACGGCTGGCCGAGTTCGGCCGCCTCCAGCAGACGCCAGTTGTTGACGAAGTCCACATTGCCCGACCCCTGCTTCAACTCTTGCAACCGAGTACGGCGAAGGAACTCGCGCGCCGCCACGCTGACGGCCTGCGCGTCATCGGCTTGCTTCGTGATGTCTTTGATCTGGGCGATTTCTTCCTGAGTCAAATCCAAAATCACGCTCATGATCGATGTCTCCTTCGTCGGCCGCAATTTGCAGGAGGAAGGTAGCGGCATGAAAGCCGGACGGCGATATCACTTCGTTGACAACCGCCAACTTCCACACGGTGATCTCTGGCTCGTGCGGCACAGTGATTCGCGCAACGCAGGCGTAGACCCGTCCCCGCGTTCTCAATAGAACTCCAACCGTTGTGAAGCACTCAGCTCGTCACGCGGAGCGGTGACGGCTACGTTCATGCCGGCTGAAGCCGGCTCAACTCAATGGGATAAATTCCGACCACGGGCCGTTGCAAAACCGGTCATCACCGCCAATCAACCTGCGAGCGAATCATGCCCTCCAAAACCAATCCCGCTCCGAAAGTGCCGAAGAAGTTCTGTGGGCTGTGGATTGCTTGGAACCACGCGCAAACCAAGATCGTGGCCAGCGGCAAGACTCTTCCAGAGGCCATCTCCGCTGTGGAAGTCACCGGTGAGAGGAAGCCATTCTTCACGAAAGCTCCGCAGGCTAAATCTCGAAAAAGCGGGCAACATTAGAGTTAGGTGTAACGATAAATGCACTCACTCCTAGCCGATCTCAAAGCTCTGGCCGAGGGATACGAGTCTGCTGAGCCGTGGGAGACTTGGTTCGCGAGAAATAACCAAAGCTTGGCCTCGCTACTGAATCGTGGTGATTACCTGAGGCTAAAACTTCGACGTGCGGAAGCGATCCCTGACATCCTCAAAAAGTTCGATGTTGTGTGTGTCCCACGAGCGCGATTCGATGCTGAACTTCTTCGGTCAACCGCGCACCGGATGAAGCTTTCGAAAGAGGAGCAAAGCGAGATCGTCAATATCATGCAGAACAAGGACGGCTATTTGGGCATCGCACCGTGTTTTGAGAAACTCATCGAAGCCGATAAGCGTGTGGACAATTCAGTCAGATTCAACAATTTGGCCGGGGCGTTGCCGACTTGGTCTGCAGAACACATCCGCGCCTACATTGCTGACATGCCCGTCATGCTTGACTCGTCGGGCGAGTGGTTCTTTCGAGGAATCGCGAGAAGATTTGCTCTTGGCGATGCTGCTGAACTCGGCCGATTCGCGAGTATCCAAGCGCGGGTCAATTGGTTGATGTGGGGTAATAAGCGTGTCGAGGAAGACTCGAATGTCTCGTATGTACTGAGCGCCCTAGCCGCGAAGGATTTTTCGGCAGCCTTACGGTTCGTCGAAACCGGAACTTTTCCGCTAATCGAGGGCGATCCAGCAAGGAAGCTCATTTACAACAGCGTCTATGCAATCTTGAAAAAGGACTTCGAGTATCTCAAATCTCTCGTGCCAGCTCTTTCAAAGCGATCGTCGCCAGCATGGAGGGGCGCGATCCATTCGTGTTTGATTGGCATCGCCCAACAGTCCCCCGACTTGGTGGCTGAAGGCATTCAGAAGTCGCTCAAATTGCATCGTCGCATCTTGAGCCTTTCGGTGCTCACAAAGACGATCGGTTTTTGGGCTCATGGGCTGTTCGAATTGGCGAGATGGGTCTCACCGGACCTCGTTTCGCAATTCAACGTCGAACAACCCTTACCTTGGGACGCGGACTTTCAGAAATGGGCGCGGCAATGCGATGCACCGTTGAAAGACATTAGCCTCGCGCACATCGCACCGAACATTCACGAAGCGATCATTGAACTGCGCATCCCGTCGTGGTGGGACGCCCGCCCACAGTAAGCCACGTCTTTATCGGTCTAAGCCAATTCGCGCACAATCGCCGAGACGGCACTGGCGGCTTGCGGTTGGGCGAGATCGCGGAGATTTTGACGGAGCCGATCTCGCAGAGGCTGATCGCTCAAGAGTTGAACGAGAGAGGCTCGCAAGGAGTCGGCGGCGGGCGCGGAGGGTTCGGCCACGAGGGCGGCGGAGTGGTCGGCGAACAGGCAGGCGTTGAGACGCTGGTGGTCGTGAGCCGAGGTCGGGAGCGGAACCAAGAGGGCCGGCAGTCCCGCGCACGCGAGTTCGGCCAGCGTGGTGGCTCCCGCTCGCGAGAGGACGCAGGTGGCGCGGCGGTATTGCTCGGCCATGTCGCGAAAGAAGGGTTGCACGTCGGCCGCCAGCGACAACGCGGCATAACGCTGACGAATCGCGTCGAGATCGGCCGCTCCGGTTTGATGCACGATCCGCCAACCGGTGAGTTCGGTTTGCAGAGTCGCGAGGGCATCGAGCACGGCGGCGTTGAGCGATGTTGCGCCTTGGCTGCCTCCGAGAATAAGAAGTGTGGGCGAGCCGGGCGGCGTTAGCCCCCGGACACGATTCGCGCCCAGAGTCCGGGGGCTAACGCCGCCCGGCTCGCCAGTTTCGCTTTCTGCGTCGGCCAGCATCGCGATCTCGCGTCGGATTGGGTTGCCGGTGACGACGGTACGAATGCGCGGCGAGAGATGTTTCGCGGTCTCGGCCCACGGCAGACAGACGGTGTCGGCGAAACGACTCAACCACCGCGTCGCTTTGCCGGGAACCACGTTTTGTTCCAGCAGCACGATCGGCACACCGGCTCGCCATGCGGCCAGGACCGGTGGAACGCTGGCGAAGCCGCCAAGTCCGACGACCACGCTCGGTCGTTCGCGAGCCAAGATCGCGCGGGCTTGCCGGTACGCTCGCCAATTCTTGAGAAGTGAGGAACCAATGCGTGCCGGAGTCAGCGACGGCGAGACCGACGGCAACGCGATGTGCTCGAAGCCTGCACCGCCGACGATGTCTAGTTCGATCGGCTTCTGCGATCCGACGAAGAGCACTCGTGCGTCCGGTTCGCGAGCGAGTAACTCGCGTGCGACGGCGATGCCGGGAAACAAATGCCCGCCGGTGCCGCCGCCGGCGAAGATCACGGTCCGTCGTGTCGAGGCGTTCGTCATGTCGCTACGCTGTTGGGCGCGAAGGGGTCGGGAGTCTTTTTCAGGCCGCCGTCACTTCACAGACGATTGAAAACTCAACGGCGGCGGCCTGAAAAAGACTCCCGACCCCGTAGTGTGGAACCATCAGTAAGACTGACATCCGAGGTGTCACATGGCAAGCTGCAAGAAACTCGCAATCGTCCTCTGGCTGATGTTGTCGAGCACTTTGCTCGCTGCCGACGCCGTGCGGCCGAACATTCTTTTCATCGTCACCGACGATCAAGCCGAATGGGCGATGAGTTGCTCCGGGCATCCCGATGCGAAGACGCCCAACTTGGATCGCATCGCTCGCGAGGGTGTGCGGTTGACGAATTGCTTCACACCGACGCCGGTGTGCAGCCCGTCGCGAGTCGCGATCCTCGCCAGCCGCTACGGCACCGAGGTCGGGATTCTCGACTGGCTTAATCCGAACAAAGAGCCGGAGCGCGGACTTGATCCGAAAACTCCTGTGTGGCCGAGGCTGCTGGCAGCGGCCGGTTATCGCACTGGATTGATCGGCAAATGGCATCTCGGGTTGAAGGACGAGTATCATCCGTCGGCCTTCGGCTATCAGTACTTCATGGGCTTTCGCGGCGGAGGCAACTCACCGCGCAATCCCGAACTGGAAATCGACGGTCAGGTCCGCAAGGTCGAGGGTTTTGTTGTTGATCTGCTGACCGACGATGCGTTGAAGTTCTTGCAGCGTGAGCCGGGGCAGCCGTTTGCACTCTCGCTGCACTTTCGCGAGCCGCACGCGCCGTATGCTCCGGTCCCGGACTCCGAACAACGCGCGTTCGCGGGACTCGATCCGCAAGTGCCGAATCCGGACTTTCCGAAGCTCGATACGGCGAGAGTCAAGAAGCTGACGCGCGAGTATCTCGCCAGCGTGGCGGCTGTCGATCGGAATGTTGGCCGGTTGCTCGACGAGTTGGATCGGCTGAAGCTCAGCGACAACACGTTGGTCATTTTCACTAGCGACCACGGCTACAACATCGGACATCACGGCGTTCTGCACAAAGGGAACGGGCATTGGATTCTGGCCGAGAGTCCGGCGGGCACGGGCAACATCCCCGCCGGTCAGCGGCCCAACCTGTTCGACACGTCGTTGCGAGTGCCAGCCGTGATCCGTTGGCCCAGGAAGATTTCGGCTGGGAAGTCCGTCAGCCGCACGGTCACGCATCTCGATTGGTTTCCGACGCTGCTGGAGGTGGCCGGTGTGGCTTTGCCAGAACGGACCACCATTCGCGGACACAGCGTTCTCAAGCTGCTGCGCGGAGAAGGCTCCTTCGACCGCTCGGATGATCTTTACACCGAGTACAGCACGCAGCACACCAGCCGCACTCACATGCGCTGCTATCGCACGACGGAGTGGAAGCTCAAGCGCGACTTCAACAATCCCGATCGAGACGAGCTTTACGACCTACGAAGCGATCCCGGCGAGACGACCAATCTGGCGACGTCGGATCGCAGCGAGGCCAAAGCGGCCGTCGCGGAATTGACGCGACGGATTCGCA
Organism: Planctomyces sp. SH-PL62; assembly: GCA_945905295.1. Classification (GTDB taxonomy): domain Bacteria; phylum Planctomycetota; class Planctomycetia; order Planctomycetales; family Planctomycetaceae; genus SXKJ01. Next base: position 85,754 of record CAMDPX010000002.1, read on the forward strand.
TGAAGATGGTCGAACTCAACGATTCGACTCCAGTGAAATGACCGTAATTCGTTCACGAATGGCTCCGTGGATTGCCATTGGTCGGCTTTCGGACCACCACTAGAATCCGCCGCCTCTCAGATTGGCCTTTGACCACAAGGATTTCACCGTGCGGATTGCGTACCTCGACTGTATTTGCGGCATCAGTGGCGACATGACTTTGGCGGCCCTGATCGACGCCGGAGCGGACCTCGAACAAATCGTGCGCGGGATTGATTCGCTCGGCCTGCCGGACGTCAAACTGCATGTCGAGACGGTGGTCAAAGGGGGGTTTCGAGCGTTGCAGATCGAAGTCGAGCATCCAGAACAGCACGCTCATCGTCACCTCGCCGACATCACCAAGCTGATCAACGGGGCCGAGGAGTTGACCAAGTCGCAAAAGAAGCTGGCTCTAAAAATCTTCCAGCACATTGCCGAGGCGGAAGCTCGCGTGCATGGCACGACGCTCGACAAGATTCATTTTCACGAGGTCGGCGCGATCGACTCGATCGTGGACATCGTCGGCGTGGCGATTGGATTCGATCTGCTCGGCGTCGATGAAGTCGTCTCCAGTCCGGTGCCGACGGGACGCGGGCGGATCGAAATCGCTCACGGCATCTGCCCGGTGCCGGCTCCCGGCACGGCCGAGTTGCTCAAAGGCATCCCGCTGGTCGATCTTCCGGTCGAAGCCGAACTGACGACGCCAACCGGCGCGGCAATTTTGAAGGCGCTCGTCAAACGCTACTCGGCCTTGCCGGAGATGACGGTCGAAGCGATCGGCTACGGAGCCGGCGGCCGCGACTTCCCCGATCGAGCCAACCTGTTGCGGTTGTTCGTCGGCGAGAGCACGACGCTGCCGGAGTCAGACGAAGTCATTCAGCTTGAAACGAACTTGGACGACATCTCTCCAGAGGTCATCGGTTACACCAAACAAAAGCTGTTCGAGGCGGGCGCGGTGGAAGTCTTCACGACGTCGATCCAAATGAAGAAGAACCGTCCCGGCGTTTTGTTGTGCGTCCTCTGCCGTCCGGCCGATCTGGACCGCATGGAAGATATCATCTTCACCGAGACCGCGACGTTCGGCATCCGCCGCTCGCTGATGCAACGCTCGAAGCGTGCTCGGCAGTCGTGCGTCATCGAGACCCCGTTTGGCCAAATCCACGGCAAGCTCGGCTGGCGTCACGGCGAACGCCCTCTGTTCACGCCAGAGTTTGAATCGTGCGCAAAGATGGCTGCCGAACGCCGAATTCCCCTCCGCGAAGTCTATCGCGCTGCCGAGCAGACTTTTGCTGACCACCTGCAAGAAGTCTTCGAGCAGCAGGACCACGACCATGATCACGATTGCGAACATGACCACGACCACAACGGGGGGCACGACCATGATTGTGCTCACGACCACAGCCACGACCATGATCACAGCCACGACCAGGGCCATGATCACGATCATGATGGCGGGCATTCGCATGACCATGATCACAGCCACGATCATGACGTCAGCCATCAGCACGACCACGATCATTCACACGATCACGACGGCGGACATGACCACGATCACAGCCATGACCATGACCATGACCAAGAGAAGAAGAAAAAGAAGAAGAAACATTGATCGCGCCCCACGAAATTAGGCGAGCGGGGCGGCGTCAGCCCCCCGGTGCTGCGTCGAACGCATCGGGGGGCTGACGCCACCCCGCTCGCCTGAAAATCTCACGGATGGCCGAGCACGGACTAGGAACAACACGAACCCAAGGATGGGGAACAACGGAATGTCGCTATTCATCGCGGGAGCGATTGTCGGCGCGAGTTTGATCGCCGGATTACTGGTGGCTCTGTCGGAACAACTACGAGCCAAACTGCGTCGTCGCCGCAAGGCCGAGCCGTCTAGCCCAGCGGTTCGCCTGGCTGGACCTCACCGACTCCCGGCCAACGCCGGCGCAACGAAGATCGCTACCGTCTCGCCGGAATCTCGCGCGGCTGCCTATCGAGAAATTCTCGACGCCTTGGGAGATGACCTCGACGACGACATCGCCGAATGGGAGGCGGTGCTGCAAGACTTTCCGCAAGTCATCGGAGCGGAAGAACTCCGCGTGACGGACGATCGGCCGTACGAGCCGATGGTGGAAACGGCCCAAGAAACGACAGCCGCAACACCGCTCCCGGCGTGCGAGTCGATGACGCCGCCGCTTCGCACACGTCGCATTTCGGCGGACGAGCGTGACATGATCCAGCGGTTGCTGCGAACGGAATTCGCGCCCGAGGAGATCGCTCTGTGGCTGAACCTTCCGCTCGAACGCGTGCAGGAGTTTTTGCAGCGAGATTGACGCGAGCTGAGAACCCGCGTTGTGGCGAGACGCGGCTACGTTTGCTCAACGCTTGGCAACGCAACGGGGTCGGGAGTCTTTTTCAGGTCGGGCCAATGAACTTTGGATGTCAGTTCGCGAGATGTTGTCAAAGGACACAACGCCGACCTGAAAAAGACTCCCGACCCCTTCCCTGAACGATCACGCGAGCCAGCGGTTGATGACTTTGCCGCCGACGTCGGTCAGGCGGAAGTCGCGGCCTTGGTAGCGGTGCGTCAGCTTCAAGTGGTCGAGGCCGAACAGGTGCAGCAGCGTGGCGTGGAAGTCGTTGACGTGGACGGGATCTTTGGCGACGCCCCAGCCGATCTCGTCAGACTCACCGTAGATTTGGCCACCCTTGATACCGCCGCCGGCCATCCACAGCGTGAATGAAAACGGATGATGGTCGCGGCCAGAAGGAGGCGTTCCCGGTGTGCGGTTCTCTCCCAGCGGAGTGCGGCCGAACTCGGCTCCCCAGACGATGAGCGTGCTGTCGAACAAGCCGCGCTGCTTGAGGTCTTTGATGAGCGCGGCGATCGGTTGATCGACGACCCATGAGTTGTATCGCAGGTCGCCTTCGAGATTGCTGTGTTGATCCCAAGCCTCGTAGATGATGTTCACGAATCGCACACCCCGTTCCACCAGCCGCCGCGCGAGCAGACAGTTGCGTGGGAACGAAAGATGTGCGTCGAGCACGTTGCCGCGTCCGGTGGCTTGTGGATGCTGTGCTCGGTCGATGCCGTAAGCGTCGAGCGTCGTCTTGGTCTCGCTGTTGAGGTCGATTAACTCCGGCGCGGCGGACTGCATCCGAAACGCGAGTTCGTAGCTGGCGATGCGCGACGCGATCTCTGGATCGTGAATCTCCGAGAGCCGGCTTTCGTTCAACGCCTTGAGCGTGTCGAGCCCGCGTCGCTGCAATTCCGCAGGCAGGCCGCTGGGGTTCGATAGGTTCAAGACTGCCTCGCCCTGATTGCGGAACAATACGCCGGCGTAATGCGACGGCAGGAAGCCGTTGTTCCACAGCGACGCCCCACCGCTGGAACCGCGACCGCTGGTCAGCACGACATAGCCGGGGAGGTTCTGCGACTCGCTCCCCAAGCCGTAGGTCAGCCAGGAGCCGATGCTCGGTAGGCCGAACGTCGCTCGACCGCAGCTCAGCAGCAGTTGGCCGGGGTGATGATTGAACTGCTCGGAGTACATCGAGCGGATCATCAGAATGTCGTCGGCACAGCTCGCGATGTTCGGCACGAATTCGGAGAAGTCCGTACCGCACTCGCCGTGCTTCGTCCACTTGCGCGGCGAGCCCATCAGCACCGCGCCCTCTTTCTTGATGAACGCGAAACGGACTTTTTCCAGCATCGAAGTGGGGAGCGGCTTGCCGTCTAACTCGTTGAGCTTCGGTTTTGGATCGTACAGGTCGAGATGCGAAGGCGCGGCGGCTTGAAACAGGAAAATGCAGTTCTTTGCCTTGGGAGCAAACGCCGGCGGCTTGATCGCCAGCGGATTGGAACCCGCTGACGAATCAGCATTCGCGGCCAGCAATCCGTCATTCGACAGCATCGCACTGAGCGCCGCGCCTCCCAAGCCACACGCGGAGGAGGTCAAAAAGTCGCGCCGAGTGCGTTCGATGTGATTTAGCGTCGGAATCATTCTTACTGCTCCTCGCCGTGACTGGCCGAGTCCGGCTTCGATGGTTGTTTCTCAAAGAACTCTCAAGATTTGTTGTTCCTGACGACTTACAGAATCAGTTTCTTGGAAATGACATCTTCAATGAACTCTTTGGCCACTTGGACTGTGGAGACATTGTCGTCGTACTCAAAGTTTCCATCGCAAGCTTTGCGTCGCCGTAACAGTTTTTTGTCCATAAAGATCAGTTCGCGGCATGAGGTTGGAGAGTCTTTCAAGTCTTCCAAGAGCACAGATCGTTCATCGCCCGGATTTTGTTCGCTGACATGTAAACCGACGAGTGCGCCTCTGACATTAGCCGCTTCGTCGGCATCCGTGGGGACATGGGGGCCAAAGACGAAGATGTACGACACGGTCTGCCGTTCGTGTCGGAACCACACGCGGAAGAACCATGTTCTTCGCGCCCAGTCTCCGGCACCGATCCGCTCCCAGACTGACTGGTCAATCAAATCGTAGCGGTGAACTTGCACTTGAAGCGTTCGGCTCCCACTGTTGGAGATCAAGGTCGCACATCGCTCGAAAGCATCACGAATTCTTTCTGCCGCATGTCGCCATCTCTCGTAGTCGAGACGGCGGCGTTGCACATCCCTTGTCGTCACTTCTCCTGCAAGGTCGGAAGCCCAGTCCTTCAGTTCGTCCGCCTCTTCCTGAGCCGTGAGGTAAACCTGCAAGGTGTCCTGAACTCGGCGGCAGACGAGCTGCATGAGGGGATTGCAATCGCCATCATCCGCCGCAGTGAGCGAGTCGTAATAAGTCTTCCTGTCCTCTGGGCGAATGATTGCAGCCGTTAAACGCCCCCGAAGGAGAATGAGATCCTGCCAAAGACGCGCCATGCGTCCGTTACCATCCTCGAAAGGGTGAATTCGGGCAATGGCCCAATGAACCCAAACAGCCAACACCAGCGGGTGCAGAGGCTTGGCTTCCGGGAGGCCGGTCTCCATCAGAATTTGGTAAAAACGGTTCATCAGTTCGTCGACGAGATGTGAACCCGGCGGCTGATACATCGCACCTGGCAACATCACATCGCAGGCACGGTAACGTCCCGCAAGATCATCATTCACCGAAGTCATCAGCTTTCTGTGGAGTTCCAGAAACGTCGTTTGATTCCAGAAGTCATTGGGCGATTCCAAGTACTGCTCGATTTGACGGTAGGCATCCCCAAGGTTGAGTGCCTCTTGCGCTTCTCGACGGCGCGGACCACTCAAAATCGATCCGGTCTGCAGAATCAGAGTCGTTTCTCGCAAAGTCAACGTGTTGCCTTCGATCGCGTTGCTGCTGAAGACTCGCTCGCCCAATAGTTTCTCTTTCACTTGACGGAGAACTGCGGGATCCAGCGGTCGCAAATCGTTGATCTGATGCGCGGATTCGTCCAAATCGGCCAACAACCCCAGCGTGGCTTCATCGAGAGACCATTCCGACGGATTGGTGAATTGCATGGTGGCGATCACTCCCTCGTAATGAATTCGTCGAGGTTCAACAGGATCCGGGCGGTCGCGATCCAGGCCGCCGATTCGTCGGGTGATGAGCCGCTGATCGTCGAGCTGCCGACGAGCTTTTTCGCGTCGTCCTGATGAGCGCGATAGAACTCGCGATTGACGGAGAGCAGGTCCGTCAGTTGATGCAGTTCGCGGTCGCTTGGTGTGCGAGCGAGGCACAGGCGGAAGGCTTGAGTCAATCGAGTTGTGTCATCGGTCGCTGGCTGACTGAGTAATCGTTTCGCGAAGGCTTGTGAGGCTTCCAGGAACGTTTCGTTGTTGAGCGTGATCAGTGCTTGCAGAGGCGTGTTCGAGGCTCGGCGTTCGACGCAGGTGAGGTTCGCGTCCGGGCAGTCGAACGTCGTGAGGTTTGGATGCGGGGCGGTTCGCTTGAAGAACGTGTACATGCCGCGGCGGTTGCGGTCCTCGCCGGTGCTGTTCGTCCATTTGAAGTTGCCGGCGTAGCTGAGATCCGTGATTCCGGCCGGCAGAGCGGGGAAGACGCTTGGTCCGCCGATCTTCTTCGAGAGCAGGCCACCGACATCGAGGCTGAGGTCTCGGACGATCTCGGCTTCGACTCGCAACCGATTCTGCCGCGCGAGCAGCGTGTTCTGCGGATCAACTTCGAGCAACTCCGGACGATGCCGCGAGGCTTGGCGATACGTCGCGGAAGTGACGATCAGCTTGATGAGGGCCTTGCGCGACCAATTCATTTCCTCTTGGCGAGCGGGGGGCGTCAGCCCCCCGGTTGAAGCTGTGTTCGCGTCCGATGCCACCGGGGGGCTGACGCCCCCCGCTCGCCTGATGAAGGCGGCCGCCAGCCAATCGAGCAACTCTGGATGCGACGGCTTCTCGCCTCGGATGCCGAAGTCGTTGACGCTCGCGACGATTCCGCGGCCGAAGAGTTGTCGCCAGATGTGATTGACCGTGACTCGCGGCGTCAGCGGGTTGTCGGACGAGACGAGCCAGCGGGCGAGATCGAGCCGGTCGGCCATCGCGGTCTTCTCAACACGCGGCTTCATCGGCGGGAGAGTCGCGAGTGCGGCCGGTACGACTTCCAGTTCTTTGATCGGGTCCAGGAATTCGCCTCGCTTGAGGACGAACGTCTTCCGCGAATCGTTGACTCGTTGAGCAATCACTCGCACGGTCAGTTCCGGTTTGGGCGGCTCTTTCTTTTTGAGGTCATCGAGCTGCTTGATCAGATTCCTGGTGGCCGCGTCGAGGCTGGAGTAGTAGTCGAGCAGTTGTTGCGTTTGCTCGGCCGACCGCTGATCGGGATTGACCGCGAACAGTTTTTGGATGTTCTCCGGCAATGTGATCGTTGGCTCGATCCCCGTTTGCAGCGACAGCTTGAACCGGCCGATCGTATGTTGCTGACCGTACAACTGCCGAAGTTGCACGCGGACAAATAGCAAACCATCCACCGCCAGCGGTTCTTTCAGACCGAAGATCGCCCAATGTTCTTTGCCGTACTGCGGCGCGATGGCCCAGCCGGTGTCCTCTTTGCCGTCGATGACATTGGCCGCTCGCCACGGTTTATCGGCTTGCTCGAAATCCGCCTTTGCTCCGGCGAACTCCAGCTTGCGGGCGTTTGCGAAGTCGGCAGTCGGCGAGACTTCGACGATCATTTCGCTGAGCACAAAGTTTCCGTGAGCGACTCGCCCCGGACCTTTCGCGGGCAGCGAGTTGTCCGGCAACACGTCCAACCGCAGCGCGGACACACCCGCAACCGTCGTCTTGCCGGTGATCGTGTACGTGGCGGAGTTCGGGTTCGGACCACTCGCCAGAAACGAGCCATCCTTTTGAACCGCGAACGTCACGTTGCCATCGCTCTCGACTTTCAAATCATCCAGCGCGTGCAGCTTCAACGGCTGAGCGGTCGATTCCGCGAATGCCGCTTGCGCCTTGGCTTCCCAAGCGGCGAAGGCTTCACCGAGCTTCGATTGTTCGGCTCGCAATTTGGCGGTGACGTTTCCGACCTCAACATCGTGTGCCGCCTTGGCTGTCGCATACGCGGCGACCTCTTCGGGTGATTTGGGGACGACGCTCGTTTCCTCGTCGCCATTGTTGTACGCGGCGAAGAGTTGGTAGTACTCGCGCTGGCTGATCGCGTCGTACTTGTGCGAGTGGCAGCGAGCACAGCCGACGGTCAGCCCCAGCCAAACCGCGCCGGTCGTTTCTGTGCGGTCGAAGCAGGCTTCGATTCGCCACTGTTCTTTGTCGGTGCCTCCTTCGGTGTTGGTCAGTGTCTGCCGATGAAACGCCGTCGCGAGCTTTTGCATGGCCGTCGCGCTCGGCAGCAAGTCGCCGGCAATCTGCTCGACGGTGAATTGATCGAACGGCAGGTCGTTGTTGATCGCGTCGATGACCCAATCTCGCCAGCGGTAGGCGTCGGGACGTGGGTTATCTTTTTCGTAGCCGTCACTGTCGGCGTAGCGGGCCATGTCGAGCCAATGCCGGCCCCAGCGTTCGCCAAAGTGCGGCGACTTGAGCAGCCGATCCACGAGCATTTCATAAGCATTCGGCCGCGAGTCGTTCGCGAACGCATCGACCTCTTCCAACGTCGGTGGCAGTCCGAGCAAATCCAAATTCAACCTGCGGATGAGCGTGGTGCGATCCGCTTCCGGCGACGGTGCGATTTGGTGCTTCTGCAACTCGGCCAGCACGAATTGATCAATCGGATTACATACCCAGTCGCTCGGCTTCACAGTCGGTGGCGTGACGCGGCGAATCGGCTGATACGCCCAATGCGTGTTCTTCACTTCTTTCTTCGGCGAATCATCGTCGGGCCAGACGCAGCCTTGGTCGATCCACGCGCGCAGGATGCCGACCTCTTCCGGTTTGAGTTGCGGACCGTCGGGGGGCATCACTGTTTGCGGATCGGTCCCGGACACCAGCAAGATCAACTTGCTGCGTTCGCTGTCTTTGGCCGCGATCACAGGGCCGATGTCGCCTCCCTTCAAGAGCGCGGCATGGCTGTCGAGGCGCAGACCGGATTCCTGCTTCTTCTCGCTGTGACATTTCCAGCAATGCTTCTCCAGCAGCGGGCGGACGTCTTTGACGAAGTCGATCTTGCGATCGGCCGGCGGCGGCAGTTTGTCGGCGGCCAGAGTGAGCGTCGTGACGACCACGAGTGTCGTGGCCAGCAGCGCGAATCGCGGAGTCATGCGGAGGTCTCCGGAGGCAGGCGGAATATGCGGAGTCGGGAGGGATCGTCTGAGCCCGGCCGTCTGACACAGGGTGAGGACGACGGACAACATTCTGCCGCGCAAAGTACTCCGGGGAAAGTCTCGTGTGGAAATGCAAAGGGACTCACCAAAGTGAGTCCCTTGCTAAGTCGTGGGGCGGGTTTTCAACCTGCCCGCCTGGATATTGCCAATCGTCCGGGCAAGTTAAAAACCTGCCCCACGAGCTAGTCGCGTTTGACCGTCGCCGATGTGGTACGACCGTTCTTGGCCGAAGCAACCGATGGCTTGCCGGACTTCTCGTCGCGTTCGTTCACGCGAGCCACCGCCGTCGTGTGAATGCTCCGTGCGCGTGCCAAGGTCTCGGCAGAGAAATAGGGCGTCGGTTGTTTGCCGATGTGCGGAATGGACTTCGCCGCCAGTTGCTCCCAGCTCATTTTGTCCGTGAGATGCCACGTCGCGGCTTGGCCAGCTTGGGGGTCGAGTTGCCCGGTGGCCACCATCTTGAGTGTCTCTGCCAGAACCGGGTCCGCGCTGAACTCCTCAACCTTCGCGATGCGGTAGACCGATCGAGGCGACGGATCAGCCTTGCCGTGTTCGAGGCAGACCGCAAGATATTTGAAACGAATAATGCGATCGGTTGGCACCGAGAAAAAACCGCCGCCACCGCCGCCGCCACCCTGCTGGCCGCCACCGCCGAAACCACCGCCGCCGCCTTGTTGCCCGCCTTGGCCACCGCCGCCTTGTTGTTGTTGTCCACCACCACCTTGGCCACCACCTTGCTGGCCGCCACCACCAAAGCCACCGCCGCCGCCTTGGCCGCCAAAGCCTTGCTTCAGAATTTGCTTTCCAACAAACGCCGCGGGGAAGTCCACGTTGAGCGGCTTGTCCCCTTTGTTCTCGACGAGCACGTTGCCGCCCATCGCGTCATGGGGAATCATCTTCACATCGAGCACGCCTTTCTCGATCCCTTCGAACACGTCCATGTGCTCCAGCGACTCATCGAGTTTGACGGCCGTCACCACTCGTTTCTTCGTTTCCTTCTTCGAGTCCGCCGAGATTCCGGATGCCACCAGGCTCATCGCCAGCGCTCCTACCAGGACACAGAGACGCCAACGAGTCAACATGTGAGAGTTCCTTCGCGAAAGGTTTGGGGCAGGCGACGGACAAAGAGTTCGCCGCCGCGTTCAACCTTATCGCCGCTCGACCAGCAGAATTCAACCGGAACTTCAATGAACCAGCGAGATTCGCCGCACTGCGAGTCCTCGCATCTCCGATTCGGCAAGCCTTGTGATCCGCTTTGCCGAGCATTCATGGCGTGCGGCCCACAATGGTCGTGCGGATCGGGTTCTCTGCGACGATTCGGCGAAGGAATACAGCGTCTGCCAACTTCAGAGACCGCGGAGAAAGCAAAGTAGCCACGCTGGTCGGAGTGTGGGGCTTTCAATGCCCCACGCTCTTGGCGAGCGTGGCGACTCAGAGATCAATGTGCGACGCGACTTAGTCGCGTTTGACCGTCGTCGATGTGCCGCGACTGTTCTTGGCCGAAGCGACCGATGAATTGTCAGACGCATGCAGTTCCTTCACACGAGCTACCGCCGTCGTGTGAATGTTCTGAGCCCGACTCAAAGTCTCTGCGGAGAAGTACGGCGTCGCAGGACGACCAACGTGTGGAATCGACTTCGCGGCGAGCTCCTGCCAACTCATCTTGTTCGCGATGTGCCAGGTCGCCGCCTGACCGGCCTGTGGGTCGAGTTGTCCACTCGCCACCATTTTCAATGTCTCTTTCAGAACCGGGTCATCGCTGAACTCTTCGACTTTGCCGATGCGATAGGCCGCGCGTGACGTGGGGTCGGGTTTGCCATGCTCGAGGCAGACCGAACGATAGGCCACGCGAACCATGCGGTCCGAAGGAACGGAGAAGAATCCACCACCGCCGCCGCCACCCTGCTGGCCTCCACCACCGAAACCACCGCCGCCACCCTGTTGTCCGCCGCCGAATCCGCCACCCTGCGATTGCTGTCCGCCACCTTGGCCACCCTGCTGTCCGCCAAAGCCGCCTTGTTGTCCGCCGCCGCCAAAGCCGCCACCGCCACCAAAGCCTTGCTTCAGGATCTGCTTGCCGATGAACGCGGCCGGAAAGTCCACATTGAGGGGCTTATCACCTTTGTTCTCGATGAGCATGTTGCCGCCCATCGCGTCGTTCGGAATCATCTTCACGTCGAGAAGGCCCTGTTCGATCCCGGCGAACACGTCGATGTGTTCCAGCGAGGCATCGACCTTCACCGCCGGGCCGACCTTCTTCTTCGTTTCCTTCTTCGAGTCCGCCGACAATCCGGGAGCCACTAAGCTCACCGCCAGCGCGCCAAACAACAACCAGGGGCACCAACGAGAAAACATGTGAGAGTTCCTTTGCGAAAGACTGATGAGCCGACAACGGGAAGGCACGGCAACGGCGTATTCAAAATTTATCGCCGCTGAACGCGAAGAATTCAACAGAATCTTCACCGATCCGGCCAGTTTCGCCGCTGCTCGACCGCTCCATCCGCCGATCCCGCAAGCCTTATGAGAAGCCCTGACGGCCGTTCATGGCGTGCGGCGCATAGCGGCCTTATGGATCATGTTTTCTGCGACGGTTCGTCTTCCTCACGAGGCTCCACGAAGGTCGGCATTGTCTCCGACAGCGCACGGCGAACCACTCTTGTCCGGCGAGACATCCGCCACAACATCGCCAGCATCAGCAAACCTCCCCCAGCCGTCAGCCCGAACATCATCCCGCTTGAAAAGACTGCCGACCGTTTCGGCGGTGGAGACCATTCCAATCGCTGAGCCAGAATCAGCGGTGCGAAGCGCGGCTCACCCGTGCGATCTTCATAGCCGTAGCGTTTGAAGAAGTATCCGGTCGCCGACACGAAATCGACCAGGATGTCACTGCCAGACGTGATGCCTTGAGGCACCTCCGAACAGACCACGACCACGGGATTCTGTTGCGCTCCGTCGACGTACAACCACGCCTCGTGAAGTTGTTGCAAGCCGTGCGGGTTCTCGCCCGCAGGATACGACACCAGCCGCCGCATGTGTCCGCGAAACGTGACCAGCCGGCCGTGATACGCCTCCGGATTCCGATGCACGTCCACGAACGTTGGGAACTCAGCATCCGGTTCGCGAAAGTAGAACCGGAAGTTGGGATCGCGTTTGACAACGGCGAGCCGCTCCCGCTGCAAAGTCCTCGCTGCGGCCTTGAGTTGCGTCAGCGGCAACTGCCGAGCGTGATTCAAAATCGCGAAGTATCCGGCGGCCTCTTCCGGTCGAATGTTGCGAGACAGCAACCCCGTCTGCGGATGCTTCGCCGCTTCGAGCCAATGGGGGTCCAGGTCCGTGGCGACAAGCGGAGGGATCGGTTCGTCGCCGAGCGACTGAGCCGTCGCCGAAGAGAGGATTGCAAATTGCAAATTGCAAATTGCAAATTGCAAAATGAGGACGGCTCTCCAATTTGCAATTTGCATTGACTCATCCTTCACAACAACGAACCGTCGGCCGAGCCTCAACGATTCAATCATAAACGGAACCGCGAACTACGATACGCTGCATAGCGACGCCTACCAACCGGCTGGCCGGCCGCCTTTGCGGGAATCGCTGGCGGCACGCAATCCATCGGGCATTCGTGACACTGCTTGAGTCACCGCGCTGGCGGAGAGTTGCTGCGTCTTGTGTCCAAAGGCCGTCAACGGATCGTGCAGTTCGCGGTACAGACGCGGCTCCAGATCGAGCACATCGGGCAACCATTGATGATGCAATCGCGGAGCTTGCACGGCCGCGCTCGGTGACTGCTGGTGGTGGATCAAATTCAGCAGCACCTGCGTTGTGGCGGTAATGATGCGCGGACCGCCGGACGCTCCCAGTGCGAAGACCGCTTTGCCATCTTTCACCACGATCGTCGGTGTCATGCTGGAGAGCGGCTTCTTGCGCGGCGCAACGGCATTGGCAGCACTCTGAATCAAACCAAACGCATTCGGTTGGCCGGGGACGGCGGCGAAGTCGTCCATCTCGTTGTTGAGCAAGATGCCGAACTTCGGCTCGACGATCCAACTGCCGTACTCGGTGTTGATCGTCTCGGTGCAGGCGACCGCGCTGCCGTGGTGATCGATGACCGAGAAGTGCGTCGTCCCGGAATCATTCACTGGGGCGAATCGCCCATAGGTGTTCGTCGGCCGCGTTTGCTTGAGGTCAATGCGCGACGCGAGTTCGCGAGCGTGCTCGCGGCTGAGCAGCCGCGCCACCGGGACATCGACGAAGTCTGTATCGCCGAGGAACTCCGCTCGATCGGCAAAGGAGTGCTTGAACGCTTCCGTCAGCCGATGCACGGCCTCCGGGCTGTCCGGCGCGAGTCGATGGAACGGTGTGACTTCCGCGCGGGTATCCAACTCTTCCAGGATTTGCAGCGTCGTGAGCATCGCGATCCCGCCGCTCGACACCGGCGGCATCGTCAGCACGTCGTAACCGTGATAGCTCAGCTTCAGCGGTTTGCGTTGCACGGGCTGCATGTCGCAAAAGTCCGAGGCAGAAAACAATCCTCCGGCCTGCCGGCTGACATCGACGAGCGCGGCGGCCACCGGACCGGCATAAAACCCAGACTCCCCGCAGGCCGCGATCTGTTCCAACGCGGGAAGCTGAGGCGATGTGACCTTGTCTCCGACTTTGATCTCCTGGCCTCCGTGCAAGTACGACTGATGAAACATCGCGAACTTCGCGCGGAACTCCGGCGGCCATTTCGACCAAGTCTTCACCGCCGACTGCAACGTCTTGACGTATTGAGCATCCGCCGGCACACCGTCGCGCGCCATTCGAATCGCGGGGGCGATGACCTCGGCAATCGGCAGCCGACCGTATCGCTCGACCGCGTAACACAGCCCCGCGACGTGACCGGGGACCGCCGCCGCCAATGGACCGCGCACGCTCGCGTGGGGCACGTTTCCAACGTGCCCGTCCTTTTCGGGCACGTTGGAAACGTGCCCCACGACGAACATCTCCGCCGTCGCGCGCAGCGGAGCACGTTCGCGATAGTCGAGCGTCACGCAGCATTGTTCCTGCGCATTCCAAATGACCATGAACCCACCGCCGCCAAGACCAGAACTCGCAGGTCGCAGAACCGACAGCGCGAATCCGACGGCCGCACCGGCATCAACAACATTCCCTCCCTTTTTGAGAATCTCGACTCCGGCCTCACTGGCGAGTGGATGATCGGTTGCCACGGCCGCGTGTTGATAGACCACGTCCTCTGCGCGAGCCTCGTTCGCAAGATCGACCAGCACGAGCGTGAAAACCATTAGAGCGACGATCGATCCCAAACATCTCGTCAACATGATTCCCTCGCCTTGTTCATTTCGCCTTCAGTCTTCCGCTCCGCTGTACGCCGACAACGCTCACTCTCATAATCCGCCCGGCCCGTGCGTGGCCAGTCTCAAGGAGGATGAAACGATGGCTCAGGGTGCGGACGAGGCGACGGAATTGGCGGCGTCATTCGATGCGGTGACGCGCTGGTGTGAGTCCTATTTCGTGTCAGCCAGCGGCAGCGGCACGCCGCTGGGACCGCAGTTCGTGCGAGTCCTCCGCGCCTTTGGCGAGATGGCCATCGCTTCCGCCAACACCGATGCGGCGAATCGAGCGTTGCGACTGAGCATGCTCCGCGAAAAAACCGAGGCTTACCTGCAAGGCTTCATGCGCGGCGACCTCGCGGGGTTGTCCTCGGCCGCGCTGCCGGAGCCGAACAAACTCGTCCAAGCCGAAGCGATGGCTCATGTGCAAGAGCGAGGGGACACACCCTGGCGTCCGCAGTTGTCTGAATGCGGCGCGGCCGGCACCGGCCGACGCATCGAGGGCTTTGCCGTGCGGCTCAATCCTCCGGTCGAGGGGGTGTCGTTGAGTTACAAAGCTCACGTCGCCGTGAAGGGGGACACGCGCTGGGTTCAGCAAGGGGAGTACTGCGGCACTCGCGGAGAGAACCGCCGCATCGAAGCGATCTGGATCGAACTGGCCGAGGGAGCCGATCGCTTCGACGTCTATTATTCCGCGCATCTGTGCCGCTTCGGTTGGACCGGCTGGTTCAAGAACGGCCAAATGTGCGGCACTCGCGGCGAGTACCGCCAGGTCGAAGCGATCAAAGTATTCTTGGCCGAGAAGTCCAAGTAGCATGAGCGCTCGTAGTGACCCCATTCATGGGGTCGAACCCGACGCCAGGAGTGGGGCAATCCAGACCCCATGAATGGGGTCACTACGAGCGCGGGTGCGTCGTCGAATTAGGCTCCGGTTGAGAAACGCTCCATGAATCTCGATCCCATCACGGCAATCTTTGGCGGCTGCGTAACGTTGCTGGGGTTGCTGCTGCAACTCCCACATCGCACCGCGTGGTTGCTCCAGCAAACCGAGTTCGCCAGTGATCCGCGCGAGCTGAAGTTCTACGCCGCTCGTTATCGCCGCCGCCGACAAACCTCCGGCCTGATTACGTTGGTCGGTCTCCTGATTGCTTTGACCGACTTGCCCATTGTCTGGATGCAAGCGGGCCCGCTCATCGCCGCGATTCTTTGGATGGCGATCTGCTGCCTCTGCTTGTGGATCGCGTTGCTCGCGATCGGCGATCTGATGACCACTCGCGCTCACGTGCGAGCGACGATCGCTCGGCTGGCAGCTCACAAGGACCAACTCATGAACCAACTCGAACGCCTGCGGCCCGACGCCAAGGCGGATGAGAAGTCACTGAAAGGAAACTGACTCATGGGAATCTGGCTCATCGCCGCCGTGTTGCTGGCGGACCCTCAAGCTGAACTTCCGAAAGGCCGACTAGTCGTGATCGGCGGCGGTGAAACTCCCTCCTCGGTCGTGAATCGCACATTCGAATTGTCTGGCGGCAAGTCGGCCAAGATTGCAGTGCTGCCGGCCGCCAACCCTGAGTACGGAGCCAGTTCGGTGGCTTTGTGGAAACGAAACGGCGCGAACAACGTCGTCCTCGTCAATCCGCAGCAACCAACCGCCGCCGTGAAGACCATTCGTGAAGCCGACTTGATCTGGCTCCCCGGCGGCCTGCAAGGAGTCTTCATGAACAACATCCGCGGCAGCGACATCGCCGAAACGATTCGGACACGCTATCGCGACGGAGCCATCGTCGGCGGCACCAGCGCCGGAGCGGCCGTCATGGGCAAGACCATGATCGGCGGAAAATCGGACCTCGATAGCTTGCGAGTTGGCGACGCTCCGTACCTGCAAAACGGTCTCGGCCTCTGGCCCGAAGCGATCGTCGATCAACACTTCTTGCAGAAGGGCCGCTTCAACCGGCTGGCGTTGGCAGTCATCGACTATCCCGATCTGCTGGGCGTCGGCATCGACGAAGAGACCGCCGTTGTCGTGAGGGGCCGCCAGTTCGATGTCATCGGCAACAGCAACGTCACCATCATCGACGGCCGCAAAGCCAGCCGCGAAAAGCTCAACAAAGGCGAACCCGCCGCAGCCCGTAACCTCAAGATCCATGTCCTGCGAGGTGGAATGACGTTTCAATTCGATGAGTAAGATACCGCTGAGGGGTCGGGTGTACGATTTTTCGGAATTGGCCGACAACACACAGCGAAGTGGCTAAAACTTTCGTCGGCCAATTTCGAAAAATCGTACACCCGACCCCGCGTTTGTTCGCGTCCGCTTCTAAGGAATTACATCATCGCTTCCGACATCGCCCATCAAGTCTGCATGAATCAAGCCTGCCGAGCGACGTACTCGATCAGCCAGACGCTCGTCGATTGTTCCAAGTGTGGGCATCTGCTCGACATCGCTTACGACTGGAGCCGAATCCCCGTGCCTGGCTCGATGAGGCAGTTTGAATCGCGATGGTCGAGCCGTCGGAATCCGCTCGACTTCAGCGGCGTGTGGCGGTTTCGCGAACTGCTGCCGTTCGCGAAGGACGAGCAGATCGTGACGATCGGCGAAGGGCAGACCATTCTGCAATCGTCCGCCGGCGTTGGGAAATACGCCGGCTTTCAATCTGGCAAACTGCTGTTGCAGTACGAGGGACTGAACCCGTCGGGCAGCTTCAAAGACAACGGCATGACGGCCGCCTCCACGCACGCGCACATGGTCGGAGCGAAGGTCGCGGCCTGTGCTTCGACGGGGAACACGTCTGCGTCATTGGCGATTTACTCCAGCACCACGCGGCTATTCGAGACCATCGTCTTCATCGGCAGCGGCAAGATTTCGTTCGGAAAGCTGTCGCAGGCGCTCGACTACGGAGCCAAGACGTTGCAGATTCAAGGCGACTTCGACGACGCGCTGCGGCAAGTCCGCGACGTCTGTGCGGCGCGCGGGATTTACCTGTGCAACAGCGTGAACCCGTTCCGGCTGGAAGGCCAGAAGTCGATCATGTTCCGAGTGCTCGAAGGTCTGAACTGGGAAGTCCCCGACTGGATCGTGGTGCCGGGCGGGAACCTCGGCAACTCGAGCGCGTTCGGGAAGGCGTTCACCGAACTGAAAGAGTTGGGACTCATCAATCGCATCCCGCGCTTGGCGGTGATCAACGCGAGCGGCTCGAACACGCTTTATCAACTCTTCGAGCAACACAAGCTGCGTTGGAACGGCGGCCGGCTCGACGAAGCGAAAATCATCACCGACAAATTCTTCACGCAGATGGACGCCGACAACCGCCGAGCCTCAACGCTCGCGACCGCCATCGAAATCAACCGCCCGGTCAACCTGCTGAAGTGCCTGCGAGCACTCGAAGTCTGCGACGGCGTCGTGCGTGAGGTCTCGGACGAACTGATCCTGGAAGCCAAAG
The DNA here is from genome assembly GCA_945905295.1 of Planctomyces sp. SH-PL62. Classification (GTDB taxonomy): domain Bacteria; phylum Planctomycetota; class Planctomycetia; order Planctomycetales; family Planctomycetaceae; genus SXKJ01. Next base: position 103,269 of record CAMDPX010000002.1, read on the forward strand.
CCCAAATCGGAGCCGGCGGCTTCGGCTGCGAACCCGCCAGCGCCGCCAGCGTCGCCGGAGCCAAACTGCTCCGCGAGCAAGGGGTGATCTCCCCTAGCGACCGAGTCGTCTGCATCCTCACCGGCCACCAACTCAAAGACCCGACCGCCACCGTCGCGTACCACTCCGTCGATCCCGCGCGTCTCTCCGCCGCCGCAGCCACCGAGGACGACGCCTACGCCACCATGCTCCGCAAAGCCGGAGTCACCCAAACCCCCGCCGCCAACCGCCCCATCGTCGTCGAAAACAAATTCGAGTCGATCATGGCGCTGCTGGATCGGATTGGGTGCTGATCTGAGTCAGTCGGCAGGTTTCGAGGGTCTGTCTGTTACCCCGCAGGAATCTTGCAGCCATAAACGTGTTCATAGACACAAACATCTTGCTGGATTTTTTCCGGATGTCTCACGGAGACCTGGAGGAACTTAGGAAGATCGCGCGTCTCGCATCCAATCAGAGACTGACGCTCCACATTTCGAGCCAAGTGAAGGATGAGTTTGAGCGGAATCGTGAAGGTGTAATCAAGCAATCGCTGACTCAATTTGAGAAAAGTGCATTCGAATTACACCGCCCCAACATCGTGCGCGCCCATGCCGAATCAACAGAACTGGAACAACTTCAAGCTAGATTTCGAGAGCTTGTGAAGGCGCTTTCAGCCCGGGTCGTCCAAGAAAGTCGTCAGCGCGAAACGACCGCTGATCGAGTGATTTCAGAACTATTTGCGTCCACCCAAATAGGCACCGTCACTGACGAAATAATTACGCGTGGTCTCCGGCGCGTCGAATTGGGAAGACCTCCCGGAAAGAAGGACTCTTGCGGAGACGCCATTCACTGGGAGTGGCTGCTCTCAACTGTGCCAGATTTTGAAGACCTGCACATCATCTGCCGCGACGGAGACTTTGAGTCGAGTATGGAGGAAGGTACGTTGTCGCGCTACTTGGCGGACGAATGGACTCGTACGAAACACTCGAATTGCATTCTCCACCGATCCCTCGCGGGATTCCTTCGAGCACACTTCCCCGATGTGAGGCTGGCAGACGAGGTTGACAAGTTGGCGGCAATTGAAAAATTGGAAACTTCGCCCAATTTTGCGACGACCCATAATGCGATTGAACGCCTCATGCGATTGGACGATTACTCACGCGAAGAAGTGCTACGCTTAATCAATGCGTATCAGACGAACAACCAAATCAATTGGATTCTTGGCGACGATGACGTCAAGCAGTTCGCGCATAAAATCGTAATGCTCGCGTTTGCCTGCAACTTGGACGACAAGGCATTTCCAATCGAAGAGATGCTGAATGATCTTGAACTTAATGCTTCAAGCTAACGCAGTGTCGCGCTCCAGCGTTCAGGAATCACTCCCAGCCTCGACGTCACCGCATTGAGATTCCGGGAGGCGTCGATCACGTCCTGAATCGCGGAGTCGATCGCGCGGACATCGTTCGCGACGACGAAGACCGGCACGAATGGTTTCGGCTCTTCAACCGCGTCGCCACTCGCGGTGGGCAACGAATTCGTCTTGAACTGCTCGGTCGGTTTCCGCGATCCTCTGGAAAGTTACGTCACCGCAAGTGAGGAGTTTCGATTATGAAATCTGTCAGCATCGACGAATTGCGACAGTCCACGGAGTCGATTGTGCGCGAGGCTTCTCACGATCCGACCTTGGTGACCGATCAAGGGCAAGTGGTGGCGGTGATTGAACCGGCGAAGGAGATTCCGTTTGGACGTCGATTTCCGCCGGGACATTGGGACTCCGTGCCTCGACCAAAATTGCAGGGTGACTCGACCGATGCGGTCTCGGCGGATCGCGACCGATGATCTATCTCGATACCTGCTACATCCTGAAGTGCTATCTGACGGAACATGGCTCGCCCGAAGTCCGCGAACTCGTTTCCGAAGCCGATGGAGTGACCTCAGCGGCGCACGCACGAGTCGAATTCGTCGCCGCCGTTCATCGCCATTTGCGAGAAGGCCGGATCACGCAGAACGAAATGGACGGCGTGTTGCAGGTCTTCGACAAGGATTGCGACGAAGGCTATTGGCAATGGCTCCCGATGACGGATGCTGTCATGAGTCTGGCACGGACAACCTTCCGAACCCTGCCGAGCGGCGTTTTCCTTCGCACGGGAGATGCTCTGCATCTGGCTTGTGCTCAGCACTACGGGTTCACCGAAGTCTTCAGCAGCGACAGGCATTTGCTTCGCGCTGCGGTCGCGTTCAGCATCACCGCCAAGAACGTGATCCCCGAAGCTCAAGCACAGTCTTCACTGAAAACACCTTGAACCCTCAAGATGTTTTGACAAATCCACGCGGTCTCCGCATTGGGATTCCGGGAGGCGTCGATCACGTCCTGAATCGCGGAGTCGATCGCGCGGACATCGTTCGCGACGACGAAGACCGGCACGAATGGTTTCGGCTCTTCAACCGCGTCGCTCACTCGTTTTGGCGAACCGGGTGGCGTTAGCTCCCGGACATTTCGATTGGTTTCTCGTCCGGGGGCTAACGCCGCCCGGCTCGCCAATTTGGTTGGGGCTTCGCCACGTCAGGCTTGAGGCGGCAAAGAATCCAGGCTCGCCAGGAACGGCTCCAGGACTGCGATCAGTTGCGGAGCATGGATTGTGGCCACATCCCAAATGACGGTGACATCCACGTTCGCATAGTCGTTGGCCACGATGTTTCTCATGCCACGCATCTTCCGGAAGGGAAGTGTTGGTCAGCTTCCATAGATGCAGACCGCCGTTTCCAAGATATGCCGCCGCGTCTCGGGATTCGCCGACTTGTCCAGCGAATGCCGCAGCACAAAATCCACCCGCGCTCCGGCCAATTCTTCCGCCTCACCCGCCATGTCCAGCAGTTCGTTCGTGCTGACGTCGCGAGCGGGCTACAGTTTCCACCGCACCCTCAGCAAGCGGTGATGTCGCTTGAGCCTCCTCCGCCGTTGCCGCCTCGACTTCACGATCAGCACTCGCGGCATCAGAAGATGTGCTCGCGGCCACGGCGGCTTGATCTGCAATCTGCGTTACTAAATGGTTCGTCCGGTGAAGGTGGCTCAGCCAACATCTTTTGGCGATGATTGAAAGCCGTTGGAATCCACTGTCAAATCGCGGCCTGACAGTCTCGAAAACAACAACCGGCATCGTCTCGCGACGTGCCGTTGAATTGAATTCCATCGCATGAGCCAAGGCACCTTCAAAGACATTGAGAAGCTCGAAACCGATTTGTGGGCGGCGGCGGATCAGCTTCGGGCGAATTCCAAGCTCACGTCCAGCGATTATTTCATGCCGGTGTTGGGAGTGATCTTTCTGCGGCACGCGGCCAATCGGTTTGATGCCGCGAGCAAGCAGATTCAGGAGGATCAGGCCAGCGGCAAGATGCCAAAACGAAAAGTGCTGCCGGCGGATTACATTCGGCGGCGGGCGTTGTGGTTGCCGGAGTCGGCTCGGTTCGATGTCATTATGCAGAAGGCGTCGAGCGACACGGTTGGCTTGCCGAAGCTCGTCACCGACGCGATGACCGCGATTGAAGCGGAGTTTGAGCCGCTCAATGGAGTCTTGCCGAAGGATTACGGCATTTTCGAGACGAAGGTGCTGGAAGACTTGATGCGGCTGTTCAACAGCGAGCAAATCAAGCAAGCGGCCGGTGATGTCTTCGGTCGCATTTACGAATACTTCCTCGCCAATTTTTCGATTCAGAAGGCGCACGACAACGGCGAATTCTTCACGCCGTCGTCGCTCGTGCAGACGATCGTCAACGTGATCGAACCGGATCATGGGACGGTGCTCGATCCGGCGTGCGGCTCGGCCGGGATGTTCGTGCAATCGAGCCACTTCATCGAACACGAAGGGGGAGACACGGCGAAGAAAGTGGTCTTCTACGGGCAAGAGAAAAACCGCGACACGATCCGCATCGCCAAGATGAATCTCGCCGTTCACGGGTTGGAGGGGAAGATCGCCGAGGCCATCACGTACTACCAAGACGAGCACACGCTGTTCGGCAAGTGCGACTTCGTCATGGCCAATCCGCCGTTCAACGTGGACCTCGTGGACGCCGAGCGGATCAAGTCCGACCCGCGTCTGCCGTTCGGGCTGCCGGGTGTGAACAAAGCGAAACGGGTCTCGAACGGCAACTATCTGTGGATCTCGTACTTTCACAGCTATCTGAACGCGAAGGGCCGGGCCGGGTTCGTGATGTCGTCGCAGGCGTCGAGCGCCGGGCATGGCGAGAAGGAAGTGCGGCGAAAGATCGTTCAGAACTTCGAGGAGCTAGGAGCATGACGAAGCGACTGATATCGGACGAATACGCCACAGTGTTGGCCGAAATCAAAGAGCGCGTGCGGTCGGCGCAATACGCCGCGCTGCGGGCCGTCAACAAGGAATTGGTGGGGCTGTATTGGGACATCGGTCGGATCATCGCCGAGCGGCAAGCCAACGCTGAGCACGGGGCGGCCATCGTGGAACGGCTGGCAGCGGACCTTCAAGCCGAGTTCCCTGGCATCGCCGGCTACTCACGCCGCAACATCTTTCAGATGCGTGAGTTCTTCCTCGCGTACCGCGATTTTCCAAAAGTGCAGCCATTGGTTGCACAAATCGGTTGGACCCACAACGCCATCGTATTCCAGCGCTGCAAAGACCCCTTGGAGCGCGAATTCTACATCCGCATGACGAAGAAGTTTGGCTGGACAAAGAACGTCCTAATTCACCAGATCGAGAGTCAGAGCTATCAATCCACGTTGCTCGGCCAGACCAATTTTGATCGTGCCCTCACGCCGAAGCTGCGAGCGCAAGCGAAGCTGGCCGTGAAGGACGAGTACACTTTCGATTTCCTCGAATTGGGTGAACAGCAGAGAGCGCGAGTTGGAACGTGAGCTCATTGCCCGCATCGAACACTTCCTGCGCGCGATGGGCGGTCTGTTCGCGTTTGTGGGGAGCCAGTTCCGGTTGGAGGTCGATGGCAAGGAATACTTTCTGGACCTGCTGCTGTTTCACCGTCGGCTGCGCTGCCTGGTGGCGATCGACTTGAAGATCGGTGAGTTCGAGCCAGAGTCCGTGGGCAAGATGCAGTTCTATTTGACCGCCCTCGACCGTCAGGTGCGTGAGCCCGGCGAGAATCCACCGATCGGCATCATCCTCTGCAAAGAGAAGAGCCGCACGGTGGTCGAGTACGCTCTGCACGACGCCCGCAAACCGATCGGCGTCGCCACCTACCGCACCGTCAAACGCCTGCCGAGAGAACTCAAAGGCCAACTCCCCAACCCGGAAGAGATCGCCAAACTCCTGGAGGACCAACCCTGAGATGACGACACGTCCGATCTGACTCTATTTATTCTCCGCAATCGCCATAAGAAAGTCTGCCAATGAAAGCCACCGAAGCCAAACTGCTCGACTTTCTCAAGAAGTCGCCGCAGTTCGTCATACCCATCTACCAGAGAACGTACTCTTGGACCGAAAAAGAATGCCGACAGTTGTGGGACGACATCTTGCGCACAGGTCGCAACGAAAACATCTCGGTGCATTTCGTCGGTTCCATTGTCTACATCGAGACGGGACTGTCGCAGGTTACGCACCAGTCACCGTTGCTCGTCATTGATGGTCAGCAACGGCTTACCACAGTAACTCTGCTCATCAGCGCGCTGGCCAAAGTGCTCGGTGAGGTCGAACCGGTGGATGGCTTCTCGCCTCGAAAGTTGCGCAACTACTACTTGTTGAATCCAGAGGAGACGGGCGAACGGCACTACAAATTGCTCCTGTCACAGACCGACAAAGCCACGCTCACGGCCATCGTCAGTGACGCCGAACGACCAAAGGAAGAGTCATTGCGAGTGACACAGAATTTCCAACTTTTCGAGGAACTGATTGCCGGGTGCAATGGCGACTTCGTGGCGGTATGCAAAGGGCTGGCGAAGCTCGTTGTGGTGGATATCGCACTCAATCGGGATCAAGACAACCCGCAACTTATTTTCGAGAGCATGAATTCCACTGGTCGCGAACTGAGCCAAGCCGATCTCATCCGCAACTTCATCCTGATGGGGCTGGAGCCGACGCTGCAGACACGCCTCTACGACCAGTTCTGGCGGCCAATGGAAGTTGATTTCGGACAGGAAGCCTACAGCACACACTTCGATGGTTTCATGCGCCACTATCTGACTGTGAAGACCGGTGAAATTCCCAAAGTGGGCGAAGTCTACGAGGCGTTCAAAGCCCATGCCCGTGCGCCCGAAGCGGCTCAGGCGGGCGTGGAGGCGTTAGTCAAAGACATCCGCAACTTTGCCCGCTACTTCTGCGCAATGGCACTCAGCGCGGAGACGGACGCGGACCTGAAGCTTGCCTTTCATGATTTGCGTGAGCTGAAAGTGGATGTCGCCTATCCTTTCTTGCTCGAACTCTATCACGACTATGCTGGCGGAATTCTTCCCGCTTCCGATCTGGTGGCGGCTGTGCGATTGGTCGAGGCGTATGTGTTCCGCCGCGCAATTTGCGCCATCCTTCCCAACTCGATGAACAAGACCTTCGCGACCTTTACGAAGGCGTTGAAAAAGGATCGCTATATCGAGAGCATCCAAGCGCACCTTCTTCGACTGCCGTCGTACCGCCGCTTTCCAAACGACGAGGAATTTCGGCGCGATTTGCACACCCGCGACCTCTACAACTTCCGCAGCCGCAGCTACTGGCTACGCCGACTGGAGAACCACGGTCGAAAGGAGCGCGTGCCGGTCGACGAATACACCATCGAGCACATTCTTCCGCAGAACGAGTGAGGTGCTCGGTGTTTCACGGACAGTGTGAGTCACTATTTTCGGCAGCCAAAAGGAGGCTGTCCGATGTCTGTGAAGAAGAAGTTGAAGTCACGTCGAATTCGTCGTCGGTTTACGGAGGAGTTCAAGCAAGAGGCGGTGCAGAT